>CAUJEQ010000062.1 GCA_963169135.1 Chloroflexota bacterium | reverse complement strand
CCGGTTTCCCGTTAGGGGGCTGCCGGTAGAATGCGCAAACGAAAACTGAACCGTGGCGCCCTCGCCCAAGCATCCTGGAGTTTCGATGCTCGACTACCTGCCGTTCCTCATCAGCGCGAACAGCCTCGGCGTGATCTCGCTCATCATCTTCCTGGCGAGTTCCCTCATCCTGACGATCCCCGTGTTCGCCACGCGCGGCGGGACCCAGATCGCCTGGTTCGGTATCGTCGGATTCTTACTGACGGTCGAAGCGGTAATTCTGATTATCCTCGTCGTGCTGACAAGCCAGGGCGAGATCTTCCAGTAGCAGCGGTATACCCTGCGCCACGCACGAAAAAGGCCGGCAGATGCCGGCCTTTTGGCTCTCCACCCGTGCGGTTAGAGCAGGCGCCGGATGGGCTTGCGGCCCGGCCGCGGGTCGTAGTTGCTCTTGAACATCTCGAGTTTGTCGCGCTCGATCAGGTACTTGCCCGCAAAGAGGGTGGCCGGAATCTTCTTCTGCTTGATGAGACGCCGCAGGCTCTGGGGGTGGATTGCGAGTTCCCGGGCTGCTTCAACAAGGTCGAGATAGTTGTCGAAGGGGGTGATGGCGGCCATGGGGGCGGGCACCTCGGTGAACGGTGTAGGAGCCGAATAGCTCAATTGCTTAGGCAGTTGGAACGTTAGCAGAGGCGAATCGTTATTGTCTACAGGCGTGAGCAATTAAACCCCCGCTGGAGCACCCGTAACGTCCGAATCGCCCGGATGCGACATACTGGGATCGATGTCCGACAACCTCTTCACGATGCTCTCGGCGTACAAGCCGGGGTCGACCGCGACGCCGTTCGAGAACTATTGCACCACCGGGCTGGCCTACTTCCTGAAGCGGGGCCACAGGATGCTCACCGCGCTCATCGCCCACGCTGCCGGGCTCGGAAGCGACCCCCTGGCCCTGGTGGAAGTGCAGCCACGGCTGGCGGAAGCGGGTGTGGCGGACCTCCTCCTGACGTACGAGGGCGGGAAGCGCGTGCTGATCGAGGTGCAGATCGAGCCCGGCGCCGATGAAAGCCTGTTGCCCGGCATGGAGGCCATCGCTCACGAGTGGAGCGAGCGCCCGGCGTTTGTGATGCTCGGTTTGCGTCCGGAGGGCGTGCCGGCCCCCTGGATTCCGATCACCTGGTTCGACATCGTGGACGCGCTGGAGGGCGACCCCGACCCAATCGCGCGGGAGTACTGCGACTTCATCCTCGAAGACATCCTGGGCACCGGCGACGTGCCGTTGGACGAAGCGCTGAGCACCAACCGGCTGTATGCGGTCGGAGGAGCTGCGATCCGGCGGGCATTTGGGCCGGGGTCGCGCTACATCAACAGCGCCTCGCGGCCGCTGCACGGGCAGTACCGTTACCTCGGGACCACGTTCGCGCCGGACGGTGGCGACATGACGTACTGGATCGGCCTGGTGAACGAGACGGTGCCGCTGGGCGGGCACTACCACCTGATGCTCGCGAGCAAGGAGAAGCCCCTGCTC
This sequence comes from Chloroflexota bacterium, assembly GCA_963169135.1. Taxonomy (GTDB): domain Bacteria; phylum Chloroflexota; class Dehalococcoidia; order Tepidiformales; family Tepidiformaceae; genus Amarobacter. The sequence continues at coordinate 5,427 of CAUJEQ010000062.1, read as the reverse complement.
TTCCCGGTGGAGCAGCCCCGTGCGACCGGGGACTGGAAATGGGCCCACTGGACGGGCATGGGCCGCGTGGTCCGGCCGATCACTCCCGTGCAGTACGAGGGGCTCCTGGAGCGCATCAAAGCCCGTTAGCCAGCACCCCGGAAAGCCTACTCGACGATGGACGAGTAGATGATGTTCTTGAGCTGGCCGCGGAAGTTGAACGTCGCCGACGGCATCAACTGGGTCATGAAGATCACGACCAGGTCCTCGAGCGGGTCGACCCAAAAGATCGTCGAAGCGGCCCCACCCCAGTAGTAGTCACCTTCGCCGAGGGAGCCGGCATCGACTTCATCGAGAGTCATCGCGAAACCAAGTCCAAAGCCAACACCCTCGTAGGCGGTCTCCGAGAACGCGCCGATGGCCATCTGCGTCAGGTCTTTGCCCCCGGCAAGGTGGTTGCGGGCCATGAGATCGATCGTCCGCGGCCCCAGGATGCGGGCCCCGTCCAGTTCGCCACCACGCCGGAGCATCTCGCAGAAACGGAGGTAGTCGGCGGTGGTGCTGGTCAGGCCGCCGCCACCCGAGAAGAAGCTCGGGTTCGAGAGGTACGTGCTCCGCTCCGGGTCGTCGATGAGCTTGAGGGACTTGTCGGGCTGGCGCTGGTAGTTCGCGGCGAAGCGCGGCAATTTCTCCGGACGCACCCAGAAGGACGTGTCGCCCATCCCCAGGGGGTCGAAGATTGTCTCCTGAAGGTACTGGTCGAACGGTTTGCCGGAGATCGCCTCGACCAGGTAGCCGCAAACATCCGTCGCGAAGGAGTACATCCAGCTCTGACCCGGCTGGTATCGGAGCGGCGCCAGGGCAAGCTTCTCGATGAAGGTGCGGAGCGTCTCCGAGCGGTCACGGTTCACGCCATGGCGACGGTAGGCCTTATCGACCGGATGGTTCGTGGCTCCGTAGGTGAGCCCGGCCGTGTGGGAGAGGACGTGGCGCATGGTCATTGGAGACTCGGGCGACGTGAGTTCCATCGCATCGACATCGCCGGAGACCCAGACCTTCTGGTCGCGCCACTCGGGGATGAAGCGGTGCACAGGATCGTTGAGCTGGAACTGGCCCTGCTCGTAGAGGGTCATCAGGGCGACCGAGGTTACCGGCTTGGACATCGAGTAGATGCGGAAAATGGTGTCGTCGGCCATTGGTTTCTGTCGTTCGCGGTCCATGAGGCCGAGGGAGCGGAAGTATGCGGGCTCGCCATGGCGGGAGACCAGGACCTGGCAGCCGGCGATCTTGCCGGGCTCGATGTAGTTGGCGTTGAGGTGAGCCGTAATGCGTTCGAGGCGTGCCGGGTCGAAGCCCGCGGCCAGGGGATCGAGGTCCATCAGGGTGCTGTCCTTTTCGGTTGTGCTGTGGGCCGAATCCTACAGTGCCGGGAGGCGCGACGGGCAGGGGATGATGGGGCAGCGTGGGCAATCGGGCCTGCGAGCGGCACAGATGCGGCGCCCGTGCTTGATGAGGAGCATGTGGAACCGGTAGTAGTCCTCCGGGTCCACCAGCGCCTCGAGGAGGTCGTGCGCCTGTTCAGCGGTGGCCTTCGCGGGGATGAGGCCCAGACGCTTGCTGACGCGCTCGACGTGGGTGTCGACGGGCAGGGCCGGGCGGCCGAGGGAGAACAGCAGCACGCAGGCGGCGGTCTTTGGCCCGACACCGGGGAGGGCGCGGAGCCAGGCGCGGGCTTCTTCGAGGGGCACGGTTTCGAGGAAGGAGAGGTCCCAATCCGGGGAGCGTTCGGCGACGGTGCGCAGGATCGCCTGGATGCGGGGGGCCTTCTGGGGGGCGAGGCCGCCAGACTGGATCGTCGCCACCAGCTCATCGAGGGGCGCTGCAGCGACGGCGTCCCAATTGGGGTAGCGGCGCATGAGCTGGACATAGGCGCGCCCGCTGTTCGTGTCGGCGGTGTTCTGGGAGAGGACGGTGAGGATGAGCTCGGCGAGCGGGTCGTGGCTCGGGGTGGGGCGGGGCCGGCCATAGAGCGGCTCAAGCGCCTCCATGATGGCTTCCGGTATGAGGCTCATTGTTCGCGGAGCATGCGGGCGGCGAGCCCGGGGAGGATGGGAACGCGGGCGGCCTCGCGGGCATAGGTGGACTCGCCCTTCTGGACGGCGAAGAAGGCGTCCCAGAGGTAGGGGAACTTCGAGCTCGCAAGCATCCAGGGGCGCGGGGCGCGGCGGAGCATGCCGTAGAACATGAAACTGATGAGCCGGGCAGCGCGAAGCTCGGGCATCACCTCGCGATCGATGTCGCGCTGGTAGGTGGTGAGCGGTGCGACGCCGGACAGAGAGCGCAGCACGTTTCTGGCTGCAATCCGGCCAGACTCGATGGCGTAGTAGATGCCCTCCTCGGTGAACTCGTCCGCCAGCCCGGCGCTGTCGCCGACCAGCACGGCAGTGTGGTTGGCGATAGGCTCACCGCCGCGGCGGAAGCGGATCTTGTGGCCGCGGGCGATCTCTACCGGGGCGGCAGCGAGGCCCAGGCGATCGAGGTAGGCCGCGACGCGATCTTTCATCGTCCCGGCCTGACCCGGCGGGAGGACGATGCCGATGGAGAGCACGGAACGCTTCGGGAAGACCCATGCGTAGCCCCAGGGGTTGTAGCCGAGGTCGATGAGTGCGGTCGAGCGGTAGGAGCCGAGTTGCGCGGCCGGGGCCTGGACCTCGACTTCCCAGGCGGCGCATTCCGCGATACCGGCGCCGAGGCCGGCCATCTTGCCCACCGGCGAGTGGGCGCCGTCGGCGCAGACCAGGTGGGAGGCGTCCGCCTCGAAGCCCTCGGCCACGACGCAGACTTTGCCGTCAATCTCCAGGCCGCGGACAGTGGTGCCGGGGCGGAACTCTGCGCCGGCGCGTTGTGCCTGGTCGAGTAGGAGCGCATCGAAGCGTTCGCGCATGACCATGTGGGCAAACGGTGCGCCTGAGTCGCGCACAAACCGTTGCCGGCCCCGGAACGCGACATCGAGGAGACTCACGGAATCTTCCACGACGGAGTCGATGGGGAAGGGGAGGAGGCGCTCGGTGCGGAGCGGAATGCCGCCGCCGCAGGCCTTGTAGCGGGGGAATTCTGCGCGGTCCAGGACGAGGACACGAGCGCCACTGGCCGCGAGTTCGCGGGCAGCGGTACTCCCGGCCGGGCCGGCGCCAACGACGATGGCATCGAATCGGGACATCGAGCACGACTGTAGCGCGGCGCCCGGCGATGGGCGATGTGCGGGCCTGCTAGGATCGCCGCGTGACCCGCGAGGAGATCTTCCGGATGACCGAACTGACCACCTGCGGCGGCTGAGCATCCAAGGCGGGGCCCGAGGCCCTGGCGCAGGTGCTGTCGCCGCTCGCTGGTCTGTTCAATGCTGAAGCGCACCCGGGGCTGCTAGTCGGCCTGGGTGTCGCGGATGACGCTGCCGTGTACCGCATCAACGCGACGACGGCCGTGGTGGCTACGCTCGACTTCTTCGCGCCCGTGGTCGACGACCCATACACCTATGGCGCCATCGCCGCCGCGAACGCGATGTCGGACGTGTACGCCATGGGCGGCGAGGTCGTGCTCGCCCTCAACATTGCGGCCTTCCCCGAGAGTCTTCCGGCGGCGGTCCAGACTGAAATCCTGCGCGGCGGGGCCGAGAAGGTGCGAGAGGCCGGCGGCGTGATCGCGGGCGGGCACACGGTGTGGGACAACGAACCCAAGTACGGCCTGAGTGTGCTCGGGCTGGTGCACCCGAAGCGGCTGTTCTCCAAAGCTGGACTCCGGCCCGGGGACGCCCTCTACCTCACGAAGCCCATTGGTACCGGGATGATCGTCTCCGGCGCGCGGCAGGGGAAGACGCGGCCAGAATGGCTCGCCGGGGCGACCGCCTCGATGCTGCGGTTGAACCGCCACGCCATGCACCTGGCGCGGGCGGCTGGCGTGCGGGCTGCGACGGATGTGACCGGCTTCGGGTTGCTGGGGCACCTGTGGGAGATGGCATCGCGTTCGGAAGTTGCAGTAGAGCTCGAGGCCGCAGCGGTGCCGCTGCTGGAAGGCGCCCGCGAGTCTTGCGTGCTTGGGGTGCACACCGGCGGCGAGGTCCGTAACCGCGAGTGGGCAGCACCACACGTGGACTTCGGGCCGAACGTGGACACGGACGTGGCAGCCCTGCTGTTCGACCCCCAGACCTCCGGCGGGCTGCTCATCGCCGTTGGCCCTCGCAAAGCGGCAGCGCTCGAGGCCGCGTTCGCCCGGGATGGCGCGCCGGTCTGGCGAATTGGCCGAGTCCGGCGCGGCGCGGCGGCCATCCGGGTGGCGTAGGCGGGCGGGTTACGCGTTCGGGGAACGGTGCCTATACTCGATGGAGCGTCCCCGGCCCCGGTGGAGGAGTCTGATTGACCGCCATTGCGACGAAGTACGAGACCGTAGTCGGCCTCGAGGTCCACTGCCAGCTCATCACGAAAAGCAAGATGTTCTGCAGCTGCAGCGCCGACTATTCGGGTGCTGAGCCGAACACGCATGTCTGCCCCGTGTGCCTCGGCATGCCGGGCGTCCTGCCCGTCATCAATGAGCAGGCGATTGAATACATCACCATGACGGGCCTCGCGCTGAACTGCGAGATCTCGGAGTTCAGCAAGTTCGACCGGAAGAACTACCCGTACCCGGACCTGATGAAGGGCTACCAGATCTCGCAGTACGATCTGCCGGTCTGCCACGATGGGTGGCTGGAGATCGAGGTAGATGGCGAGCGGCGAAGGGTCGGGATAGAGCGAGTGCACATGGAAGAAGACACCGCCCGGCTGCTGCACCGGACCGACCCGGTGACGGGCGAGGGCTACAGCCTGGTGGACGTGAACCGGTCGGGTACGCCGCTGATGGAGATCGTGAGCAGGCCGGACATGCGGACCCCGGCCGAGGCCCGGGAGTACCTGGTTCGCCTGCGCCAGATCCTCCGCTACATCGGCGTGAGCGACGCGAACATGGAGGAAGGCAACTTCCGGTGCGATGCCAACATCTCGTTGCGGCCGGTGGGCACCGAGAGGCTCGGGACAAAGGTCGAGATCAAGAACATGAACAGCTTCCGGGCGGTGCACGACGCCATTGCGTTCGAGGAGATCCGGCAGGCCCGGATGCTGGATGCTGGCGAACGGATTATCCAGGAGACTCGCGGCTGGGTGGATGAGCGTGGCGAGACTGTGACCCAGCGGACAAAGGAAGAGGCCAACGACTACCGCTACTTCCCGGAGCCGGACCTGCCACCCCTGAAGCTGAACCGAGCCTACGTAGGGGCAGTGCGGGCGAAACTACCTGAATTGCCGGCGGCGAAGAAGGAGCGGTTCCTGGGCCTTGGGCTCTCCGAGCACGAGGCAACCGCGCTGACTGAGGACCGCGAGCGTGCCGCGTACTTCGAAGGCGTGATGGCTGCGCTGGGCC
>CAUJEQ010000061.1 GCA_963169135.1 Chloroflexota bacterium | reverse complement strand
AGCACCATCGTGTCGAACACGTGGTAGAGCCGGAACTTGAGGTTCACGGTGCTATCGGAGCCGACAAAGACGCCTCCGGGCCTGAGCACGCGGAAGGTCTCGGCGAGCAGGCGGTCCTGCAGCTCGGCTGAGGGCACGTGGTGGAGCATGGTCATCGCGATCGCGCCGGAGAACGACGCGCCGGGGAAGGGCATGGCGGTTGCGTCGCCCTGGTGGACCTGGACCTCGGTCCCGGCCATGCGCTCCTTGAGCGAGTTCGCCAGCTTCTGGTCGATCTCGATGCAGGTCAGCCGCGGATAGCGCGCGCGAAGGAGATCGGTGGCGAGGCCAGGTCCCGGGCCGATCTCAAGGACATCGGCGCCCAGGTCATAGTCGCGGATGACCCAGGGGAGGACGGTCTCCTCCAGTTGCCGGGCCCACTTCGCGGAGCGGCAATACCAGCGGTGGTAGGTGTTCATCGGCGGATGATAGCGGGGGAACGGCGGATGCCGGCGGGATCGGCATCACAGAAGAGACACCATGAGGCCACGGGGGCGAATTGAGGCAAACGACGCTGCGTGGTACCTTCATGGTTCGTGCCGGGAGCCCGGTCCTTCTTCGAGAAGGGCAAACCCATCGCCCGGCCAGGGGATCCATGAGGGAATATGAACTGACGGTGGTCTATGACCTTACCGTCGCCGAGGCCGGTGGCCCGGATGCAGCTCCGCAGCGCGTGACGCAGCTCGTCGAAGGCCGCGGGGGCAAAGTGCTCAAAGTCGATCACTGGGGCCGCCGCCGGCTGGCCTACCCGATCAAACACATGATCGACGCCGACTATGTGGTGACCCGGGTCGAGCTCGATCCGGAGAGCGTGAACGGCGTCGAAGCCGCGCTGCGGATCGATGAGCGCGTGTACCGCCATCTGATCGTGCGGGCGGATGAACTGCCGCCGCCGGCGCCGCCACGCGAACCTCGCGAACCGCGGCGCGAGGCGGCCGCCGAGGCAGCACCTGCCGCACCCGCGGCGCCGGTCGCCGAGGCTCCAACAGAAGCCGAAGCCGCAGTAGAAGCCGCACCCGCGGAAGCCGCAGTAGAAGCCGCACCCGCGGAAGCAGCAGTAGAAGCCGCACCGGTCGAAGCAGCAGCAGAGGCGGCACCTGCTGAAGCAGCAGTAGAAGCCGCACCGGCTGAAGCAGCGGCAGAAGCCGCACCGGCGAAGGCGAAGGCTGCGCCTGCAGCCAGGGCCAAGGCCGAAGCGACACCCGCCGCGGAAGCCGAAGCTGAAGCTCCGGCGGCAACAGCCGAACCAGCGGCAGAAGACGCCCCGGCCGACGAAAAGGCCGGCGAGTAACCCAGGAGGACGCAGATGGCGAGCCTGAACAAGGTCATGCTCATTGGTAACGCGGGGCGCGACGCGGAGCTGCGCTACCTTGCCACCGGGACACCCCAGTGTCAGTTCAGCCTCGCCGTCAACAACCGCCGCAAGAACCAGCAATCCGGCGAATGGGAAGACCAGACGGAGTGGTTCAACATCGTGATCTGGGGCGACACGGCGGAACGCGTCTCGCAATACATCACGAAGGGCAAGCCCCTGTACATCGAAGGCCGGCTGCAGACGCGGACGTGGGACGATGACCAGGGCCAGAAGCACTACCGGACGGAAGTCATCGCCCAGACGGTGCAGCTGCTCGGCAGCCGCGACGGTGGCGGCTCGGGCGGCGGGGCCGGCGGGGCCGGCGGCGACGAGTGGAGCGGTGGTTCGAGCTACAACCGGCCTCGCGGCGGGGCGGCAGCAGCCCGTGGCGGCGACACCGAGCCAGACGACCTGCCCTTCGAATAAGACCCGGCGGTGAATGCCGCCGTACGCCCGGTCCTTCCCCGGAAGGACAGACCCATCGGGAGAGGAAGAAGACCATGACTTCGGAAGAACGCAACCAGTCCGGCGGTGACGGCGGCGAACGGCCCTCACGGCCTCAGCGCCCGCGCTATGGCAGCCGCCGCAAGGTGTGCCGCATGTGCGTCGACAAGGTGAAGGGCATCGACTACAAGGATGTCTCGCGGCTGCGCATGTATGTGAGCGACCGGGGAAAGATCGAGCCGCGGCGCAAGACGGGCACATGCCTGAAGCACCAGCGGCTGGTGTGCACCTCGATCAAGCGGGCGCGGCACCTGGCCCTCCTGCCGTACACCCTGGGGCATGTGCGCCAGACCGGGATCTTCCCGTCGCGGGGATAAGCTAGCGCGGGCGCCCCGCGCGCCCCGGAAGGAAAAGCATGGCTCGACGCGAACGAACCACCGGGCTCCCCCGCCCCCGGGCGCGCCAGGGTGCACACCAGGAGCGCAAAGTAGCGGGCGTTGCCGTCAACGAGCAGACGACCCGGATCGCCATCCTTGGCGGCGCTGCCGTCCTTTTGGTGCTCGTCCTTGGCCTGCTCGGGTGGCGCTGGTACGACCAGAACTACCGGGTGCCGGAGAAGGTCATCCTCCAGGTTGGCGAAGAGCAGTTCAAGCTCAAGTATTACGCGGACCGGCTGTTCCCCTACGCCCAATCGCAGTCGAGTGCCGGGGTCAACCTCGGCCTCGCCGAACAGGCACTGGTGGGCGTGCTCGAAGAAGAGGCGCTCGTGAGCCTGATCGCCCGGGAGAAGGGGATCACCGTCACCGAGCAGGACATCACCAACGAGATTGCCGCGCAGCTGGGCGTGCCCGCGGGCGGCGCCGGCAGCTCGTTCGATACGCTCTACCGCCAGCGGCTGAAGTCGCTCACGATGAGCGACGGAAACTACCGGCGGCAGGTGGAAGCGCAGCTGTATCGCACCCGGCTCATCGACGCATACAAGGCGGAGCTGGGCGAGACGAGCGAGATGGTGACGCTCCGGGCGATTTCGGTGCCCACGAAGGAAGAAGCCGACGCGGTCCTTGAGCGCATCAGGGGCGGCGAAGACATGGGCACGGTGGCACAGACCACCTCCAACGATTTGACCTCGCGACAAAAGGACGGCGTGCTGGATCCAGAGCCGCCGCGGCTCTACCCGGATAGCGTCCAGGCCGCGATCGAGGGCAAGGAAGCCGGTGAGGAGCTCTTCGGGCCGATTGAAGTCGCGGGCAACTTCTGGGTGTTCCGCCTGGAGAAGCGCGACCCGAACGCGACACCTTCGGACACGCAGAAGAACCAGCTCGCCGAGCTGACGCTCGAAGACGACCTGAAGGCGAAACGCGCGTCGGTCACCATCCGGCGCAGCCTCACCGCATCGGACATCACGTGGGCGGAGCAAAACGCTGACTGAGCCGTCCAGGCGCGATATCGGCGTCGGGCTAATCGGGCTCGGCGTGGTCGGTGGGGGTGTCGCCCGCGCCCTGCTGGAGCGGCGCGACTACTTCGCGCGGCAGGTCGGCGCGTCGATCACCGTTCGCCGGGCGGCGGTGCGGGACCTGAACAAACCGCGAACGGTAGACCTGCCCCCGGGGATGCTGACCACAAACGTCGATGACGTCATTGGCGACCCCACGGTGGATATCGTGGTGGAAGTGATTGGCGGCGAAGAGCCGGCCGGGACGTTCATCCGGCAAGCGCTGGCGGCGGGCAAGCACGTGGTGACCGCGAACAAGGAATTGATGGCCAAGGCCGGGCCCGAACTGCTGGCGGAAGCCCACGCTCGCGGGCTCGACATCATGTTCGAAGCGAGCGTTGGCGGCGGCATCCCCCTGATTGCGCCGTTGCGCAGGGACCTCCTGGCGAACCGGATCACATCTATCCGGGCGATCATCAATGGGACGACGAACTACATCCTGACGAGCATGGCGAACGCGGGCGCCGCAGCCGAAGCGCTCCGGAAACAGGGCATCGAGCCCATCGGCGGGGGTGGCTACAGCGAAGCGCTGGCCGCCGCGCAGGAACTCGGCTATGCCGAGCCCGACCCGACCAACGATGTCGAAGGCTTCGACGCTGCGTACAAGCTCGCGATCATGGCCACGCTTGGTTTTCGGACCCGGGTGCGGCCCAGCCAGATCCACACCGAGGGCATCACGAAGCTGACGGCGAGCGACTTCCAGTACGCGCAGGAACTCGGCTACGTGATCAAGCTGCTTGCGATTGCCGAGCGGACGGATGCAGGGATCCTGGCCCGCGTGGCGCCTGTGTTCTTGCCGAATACCGAGCCACTTTCGAAGGTCGACGGCGTGTACAACGCGGTCCAGATCGTGGGGGACCTGACCGGCACGGTGCTCTTCCAGGGGCGCGGAGCCGGGGCGGAGCCGACGAGCTCGGCGGTGGTAGCCGACCTGCTCGACCTCTCGCACGCGATCGTGTTGGGGACGCGGGAACGGAAATACTGGGGCCCGGAGGCCGAAGTGCCGGTGCTGGGGCTCGAGCACCTGGAGACGCGCTACTATGTGCGCGTGACTGTGAGCGACCGGCCGGGAGTGCTGGCCCAGATCGCGCAGACACTGGGAGATCACTCCGTGAGCATCGCCGCCGTGAACCAGAAGGAAGCCGACTCAGGCGCCCAGACCGCCGAGCTGGTGATCATGACGCACCGGGCACGCGAGGGCGCCATGCAGGCGGCCCTGCGAGACATCGAGGCGCTCCCGGTGGTTGGGCAGGTTTCATCGTTCCTCCGCGTGGAGGGCTGAGATGGCCGGGGAGCCCCAGGCCCAGGCAATCGGGGAGATCCTCACCTGGCTGGAACAGCAGTTGCGAGCCAACCGCGAGGAGCAGGCGCGGCAGGTCACGTACCTCGAACAACTGCAACGGCAAATGCACGAGCTGGCCGACGAGATGGACGCCGCCCAGCGCTCGGTCCGCGAGATCGACCCCAAGCTCCTGCCGTTCAAGGGGCTGCCCGAGAAGATCCGGGCACTCGATGAGGGCGCCGAGCACACGCGCCAGGCGCTGGCGGCCAACAAGAGTGAAGTGGACAACGCGATCCGGCTGTTGCGGGCGGAAGCGGACTACGACCGCCAGGAGCGCGGCGAAGCGCTGCGGCGGATCGACACGGCAGCCAGCCAGCTGGGGCTTGTGCTCGCCGACGTGGCACAGGTCCAACAACAGACGTCGCAGGTCAATCAAACGCTGCAGACGGTGCTTGAGCGCCAGCGCGAGGTGGAGACGCACCTCGAACAATTCGGGTTGCGGCTCGATCGTTCGATCGAGGTGAACCGCGACCTGGAGGAACGCATCAAGGAAGTCGTCCTGAGGGACCTGGATGTCCGCTTTGACGTGGTGTACGAGCGCCTGCAGGTGGTAGGGGAGATGGTGAAGCGGAACGAGGACCTGATCGCCGGTGTCGTGAACGAACGGAGCTTGCGGCAGGAGCTGATCGACGAGCTTTCGGTCTGGCGTGAAGAGCACAACCGGATCGATGGGCGGCTGAACGCGCTGGAAGAGAACGTGGACAAGGTGTTGGTGCAGCTGGACAAGGTGCACGGCGAGGTCGCGTTGCTGGAGGGCCGGCACTCGGGCCTGGGCGAGCGCGTTGCGAACATCCGGCGGGACATCGCGGAAGTGGTGGACCACGTGCGCGAAGAGTTCGCGAAGTACAACGTCATGATGGAGAAGCAGCGGCGGAAGCAAATCCAGGTGCTCGAGCAGGAGCTCCGGGAGATGAAGTTCCATGCCTTCCGGCCGCCGGAGGAACCGTGAGCACATCGCCATTGGCGCCCCGGGGGGTGCTGTACCACTGGGCGGAGGTACTGCCGCTCACCGGCCAGACGCCGCGGATCACGCTCGGCGAGGGCGATACGCCGCTCGTGCGGTCGGTCGCGCTCGAAGGCCAGTGCGGACTCGATGAACTCTGGTTCAAGCTCGAGAGCTGTAACCCGACTGGCTCGTTCAAGGACCGGGGGATGGTCGTGGCCGTCGCGAAGGCGATGGAATCCGGTGCGCGGGCGATCATGTGCGCGAGCACGGGCAACACGAGCGCGAGCGCGGCAGCGTACGCGGCCCGCTGCGGGCTCGACTGCTTCGTGCTGGTGCCGGGCGGAAGGGTTGCCGCTGGGAAGATGGCGCAGGCGATCGCGTATGGGAGCCGGATCATCGAAATCGACGGCAATTTCGACGACGCATTGAACGCGGCCCGCGAACTGACGGCGAAGCACCCGGTAGCGCTGGTGAACTCCGTGAACCCCTACCGCATCCAGGGGCAGAAGACAGCGGCCTATGAGATTTGCGAAACGCTGGGCGATGCGCCCGGGATGCTGGCCATCCCTGTGGGCAACGCCGGCAACATCACCGCCTATTGGAAGGGTTTCGGCGAATGCGCGGAGAAGGGGCTATCGACCCTCCACCCGCGCATGCTGGGGTTCCAGGCGGCCGGCGCGGCGCCCCTCGTGAGCGGGGTCCCGGTGCTCGAGCCGAACACGGTGGCAACGGCCATCAGGATCGGCAACCCGGCGAGCTGGAGCGGGGCCATCAGCGCGCGGGATGAGAGCGGAGGCTCGATCGAGGCTGTAACCGACGAAGAGATCCTCGAGGCGTACCGGCTGCTTGCGGCGAAGGAAGGTCTGTTCGTAGAGCCTGCAAGCGCAGCGAGCGTTGCCGGACTGCTGAAGCTCGCCCGCGCGGGCCGGACGAGGGGCGGCCGGGCCGTGGCGATCCTGACCGGGAACGGCTTGAAGGACCCGGACACCGCGATCGCCGAGTACGCGCCGGACATCACGAAGTCAGCCGCGACGGTCGAGGGCGTGGAGCGGGCACTGGGCTGGTAGCCGGCCCCGCCGCCAGGGCTACGCGAACTCGTTACTTCTGACGTCCATTGCCGCCGGCGTTGCTGTTCGGCGAGGCGTTGGCGCCCGAGTTGCCGCCGTTGCTGTTCGCGTCAGACGAGACTTCCACTGCGAGTGAATGGCTGTAGGCGCCCCCTCGCGGAGAGTTCGCGGGGTTGGCCGATGGGGTGGCGGCTGCGGACGCTTCGGATGCAATCGGGCCGGGGGATTCCGGCTTTCCGTTTCCCTGGCCGCCGGCATTGCCGTTTTCCCGGCCGGTCGTGTTCCCTTCGGGCTCGAGCCCCGGCGGGCCACCCTGGGGATGCTCGCCGGTGTTGCCGTTGCCGTTCCCACTGTTCCCGCTGCCGGCGCCCGGGCTGGACGGCGGCGAACCGTTGCCATTGCCGTTGCCGGGATCCTGAGGCGGGCTGGCAGGCGGCGAACCGTTCCCGTTGCCTGGATCCTGGGGCGGGCTGGCAGGCGGCGGGTTCTCCGGCGGTCCGGCGGGCGGGTCGGCAGGCGGTGGGTCGACCGGTGGCGGATCAGCGGGAGGCGGCGCGGATGGGGGGACGCCTTCAGGTGGGCCCGGCGGGGTCCCGGTCTCGACCGGAGTCGAGGCGCCGCCGCCCGGGCCGGAGGTATCCGGGGCCGGGGCGTCGTGGCTGGCGGGGCCGGGCTCGCTGAGCCCGGTGGAAGCCGGTGGGGGGTCATCGCGCGGGCCGCCATCGTCCCCTTCCGGACCGCCGGCGGAGCCTGGGTTCGGGTTCCCACCGCCGTTGGCGGGGCCGCTGCCGGGGTCGTTTTCGGGGAAGCCGGCGCCGGGGTCGTCCGGCGGCTGGTTCAACAGCAGCAGCGGGCGGTCACCCGGACGGAGCAGGTAGGTGCTGCCGGCGAACTGGACGACGGTCTCGCCTTCGAGCGCGACCAGCGACGAGTACCACTCGTGCATGCTGACTTCGAGGGCGCCGGGACCGGTCATGCGAGCCACCCAGCGCTGGCCTCGCACTTCGAGCAAGGCTTGTCGCGACACGATGTGGTGGGTGCCGCCATCGAGCAGGAGTGCCAGCCGGTCGCCTGAAGAGGCGAACCGGAGCGCCGAGCCAGCCTCAAGACCGACCCGCACGTCTTTCCCCACGGCGACCCACGACGGGCCAGTCGCCTGGATGCGCTGGCCGGGTTCGGCGGTGGGACCGTCCACACCATCGACAGTGACCGAGCCAGTGGCGGTCGCGACCCAGGTGGTTTCGGTCCGCGAGTCTTGCGGGTCGAGGAGGTAGTTGGTGGCTGCGATGACGGCGGCAGCGATGCTCGCGCCGACCGGGACGGCGATCCAGCGTTCAGAGGCGATGTCGCCAAGGCTCCGCCGGGGCGCATCCTGGGCGCCGAGTTCGGAGAAGATGCGGGCACGGAGGGCCTCGCGGCGCTCGGGCGAGAGGGAGTGCGGAGCGGCGCCGTACAGGACCCGCTCGAGGTCGCGGAACTCGAAGGTGTTGTCTGGTTTACGGCGTAGCATCGCCCATCACCTTCCGCATCTGCCGCAGGGCCCGCATGAGCTGAGCCCGCACGGCGCCTTCGCGTTTGCCAAGAATAGTCGCAATCTCCTCGTGCGACTTGTTGCTGAAGTAGCGAAGTACAACGACTTGCCGCTGCTCCTCGGTCAGGGTTGTCAGAGCCTGTTGGACGAGCCGCCGAACCTCTACGGGGTCGGACTGGGGCTCGGGCTGCCGTTCGTCGGAGATATCGAACTCTACCATTGGGAGCGTGCGCTGGGAGACGCGCCAATAGTCGCGCACTTCGTTGCGCGCGATGGTGAAGATCCAGCGCCGGAAGGTGTGCGAACTGGGCCTGTAGCCCTTCGCGGAGCGCCACGCCTTCAGGAAGACGTTGGCTACCAGGTCTTCGGCAACAGTCTCGTTGCGGCATTGGCCGCGGATGTAGTTGTACAGGTCATCAACGAGGAGGGTGTAGATTCGTTCGAAGGCCGCGCGGTCGCCGAGGGCGGCACGAGCCGCAAGCTCATCGAGTTCGAGAGCCTGAAGCCTATCCGCCTCGCGGAGATGCGGGAGGGAAACCGAATCCTGCAAGCGTTATCGCTCCCCCATGCGAAAGAGACACCCCATCTACCTTATGTACACGGTCAAGGGCCCCGCGCGCCAGCCCTCGGGGACGGCGAGAACAAGGATCTTACCGTATTCTGAGAGAGCGATGCCCGAACAGTACGCGGCGACAGACAAACGGACCGGACTTGAAGTGGCGGTAACGGGGGACTTCCCCCCGCATCACGACGACCGGATCAGAATTGCACGGACGACGACGCTGTTCACCCGGCTGATGTCGACCATCCTGGCGACCGAGAACGAAACGGAGCGCCGCGAACGGTTCATGGCCATCGAGACCCAGCTCGAACTGGCCGAGGCCCTGATTCGCCAGGACATGGACGAGGTGCAGCGGCTGATGCGGGAGACCCTGGAGCGCATGGGCATTACCGCTGAGCAAATGGATGAGATGGCGAAAAAGCTCCTGGATCAGCTGCGAGAGGGCGGCGGCGACGACTTTCAGTTCCCGCTGCCTGACGACCAGGGCTAGAGCGGCGGCACTGCACCGCGCCCGGACTGGTACGCCTGCAGCATGTCACGGCCCATGGCCTCCAGGTCGGGCGGCGGGGCGCCGGGTTTGAGCCCGGCCGCCACCTGCTGCCAGAGTTCGACAACAGCCGCAAGTTGCTCACGGTGGGCGAGCGCGTACGCGACGCCGACGCCGGTGAGCGCCGCGCCGAGCGTGGGCTCAGCGACATTGCCATTGCGGGACGCAGTCCACGCGACGGACGTCGCCATGTGGTCCCACGGCCAGGCGAGCACGGTGTGCGCGCGGTCTGCGAGGGACGCCTTGAACCCGTCGGCGGTGCGGCGGGCGACAATGTCGCCTTCGCGGCTGCCCGGGGCAATATCGCGAAAGGCCTGAGGACGCGAGTAGACGCCAGCGCAAAGCAGCAGACCGGCGTTGCTGCAGACGCGTTCGAGCCGGGAGAACGGCATGAGGGCAGTGGGCTCGCCGGCGGTGAACTGGCGGATGAGCCATTCGCCGAAGGTGGGGGCCGGCGGGGGCGCCTCGGAGGGCGGTTTCTTGCGGCGGAACAGGTTCACTGGCTCGATGATGGGGCGCCGGGCGGAGCGGGGGAATCGGGGAAAGGGAGGAATCGCCGGATTGGCTTCCCGGGGGGAATAGCCGCACGTGATGCGGCTGTGTAAAATAGCTCAACGGGCTCCCATGAATGGGGGCCCGGAGTTGTGTCTGCCATGCCTATTGTCGTCGTCGTTGGCGGGCAGTGGGGCGACGAGGGCAAGGGCCGCATCGTCGATCTGCTCGCCCGCAAAGCCAGGGTCGTTGCCCGTTACAGTGCCGGGAACAATGCCGGTCACACGATCGTGAATGACCGCGGCGAGTTCAAGCTGCACCTCGTGCCCGCCGGCATTTTCTACCCGGAAAAGATGTGCGTCATCGGCAACGGTGTCGCGGTGGACCCGGAAGTGCTGCTCGGTGAGATCGAGGGCCTCCAGGCGAAGGCGATCGATACGAGCCGGCTCGTGTTGAGCGACCGCGCCCAGGTGATCATGCCCTGGCACCGCCGGCTCGATCAGCTCGAGGAAGCGCGACGGGGCGACGCCGCGATCGGGACCACCGGGAAGGGCGTCGGCCCCTGCTTCACCGACAAGGTTGCGCGCCGGGGCATCCGCGTGGCGGACCTCTTGCGCGCCGAAGACCTGGCCCCGCGCATCAAGGCGGCTCTCGAATACCAGAACCAGGTGATCGCGTGCGTGTACGGCGCGGAGCCGATCAGTTTCGACGACTGCTTCGACACGTACATCGAGTTCGGAAAGCGGCTCGCGCCGTTCGTTGGCGATGTGCAGGAGATCGTGCTGGACGCCCACCGGCGGGGCGAGCACGTCCTCCTGGAGGGCGCCCAGGGATCGTTGCTGGACCTGGACCACGGGACCTATCCGTACGTCACCTCGAGCGTACCGAGCAGCTCGAGCTCGGGCGCGGCCCTCGGTGTGGGCATCGGCCCGACAGACATCGGCCGGGTGGTCGGCGTGTTCAAGAGCTACTCCACGCGCGTCGGCAATGGCCCGTTCCCGACCGAACTGTTCGATGGCGTCGCTGACCAGCTGCGCGACCACGGCAAGGAGTTCGGACGGGGCGAGTACGGCACCACGACCGGGCGGCCGCGGCGCATCGGCTGGCTCGACGCGGTTGCGGCGCGCTATAGCGTGCGGTTCAACGGGCTGGCGGCGCTGGCACTGACGCGTCTCGACGTGCTCGACAGCATGCCGACGATCAAGATCTGCACAGCGTACGAACTCGACGGACAGATCATCGACACGCTCCCGGCCCGCGAGTCCGTGTTGAACAAGGTGCGCCCGGTGTATGAAGAGCTGCCCGGCTGGCAAACGCCAACCGAGCATGTCCGCAGCTTCGACGACCTGCCGCCCCAGGCCCAGGCGTTCATCAAGCGCGTGGAAGAGCTGCTGGAGTGCCCGGTTGACCTCATTTCGGTCGGCCCATCGCGGGAACAGGCCATCATCGTGAACCCGATCTTCTAAGTTCGGGACGGCCCGAAGACAGAGATGCCCGGTCAGTGTTGGCCGGGCATCTTGTTGTCCGCGGTGGGCGGCGTACTACCAGCCGCGGGTGGCGAGCAGTTCCTTTTCGGCCAGCGAGGAGACGGCGATGCCGGGCATAGCCTTGCCCAGGCCGCGGCTCACGCGCGCGATCACGTCGGCATCCTGGTAGTGGGTGGTGGCCTCGACAATCGCTTTCGCCACGAGCGGCGGGTTCTCGGACTTGAAGATGCCGGAGCCCACGAACACGCCGTCGGCGCCCAGGCGCATCATCAGGGCGGCATCGGCGGGCGTGGCCACGCCGCCAGCGGCGAAGTTCACCACCGGAAGCCGCCCCTCGCGCTTCACCTGCTGGACGAGCGCGAGCGGGGCCCCCAGCTCTTTGGCAGCGGTGTAGATCTCGTCGTCGGCGAGCGTCTGGAGGCGGCGGATTTCATCCTGGACGGTCCGCATGTGGCGGACGGCCTCGACGATGTCGCCCGTACCGGCCTCGCCCTTCGTGCGGATCATGGCGGCGCCTTCGCCGATGCGGCGGAGGGCTTCGCCAAGGTTCCGGCAGCCACAGACAAACGGGACGGTGAACGCGTGCTTATCGATGTGGTGGGCCTCGTCGGCGGGGGTGAGGACCTCGGACTCGTCGATGTAGTCGATGCCGAGCGCCTGGAGCACTTCGGCTTCGACGAAGTGGCCGATGCGGGCCTTGGCCATAACCGGGATGGTGACCGCATTGATGATGCCGTCGATCATCTCGGGGTCGCTCATGCGGGCGACGCCGCCGTCCTTGCGGATATCCGAGGGGACGCGCTCCAGGGCCATGACGGCGCAGGCGCCGGCCTCTTCCGCGATTTTCGCATGCTCCGGAGTGACGACATCCATGATGACGCCGCCTTTGAGCATCTGCGCGAGGCCGACTTTGACGGCCCAGGTTCCAGTTTGCGACACGTTGAACTCCTTCGGAGCCGGCGGCCCCGGGATGTGGTACCCAGTGTATGGCCGATTCCTGAAGTGCCATAGGGCCACTTGTGCGAGTCCACGCGGCAGTGGGTGGGTGCCAGAAGGCACGGGCACATGAGGGCCACGGCGGCGCGCATTCACCCGGTCTATCCCGGACCGGCGCCGAAACATTGCGACAACCGAAAGTTTATCGGCGGTTCATCGGCGCGTCGCACGGCGTTCACATGCAGGGGAGAAGGTGAGTGCAGTTCTTACTGGAGGTACGGACATGTTGGAGGAACTTCTCGCCGCCGCCATGTATCACGACCGATGCCGGGAAATCGCACGCGAGAGGCTCGCGAGCGAGGCGCTGGCAGCCACAACCAGGCGGACCCCCACGCCACTCCTCGCCCGGCTCGGGCTCCGGCGCTACGGCCGGGCCAACCGGGCTTCCAGTCCGGCGCGCACGGCGGGCCATTCGCTTTCCACGATGGAATAGAACGCGGAGTCCCTCAGGACTCCATCAGCCCCGACCGCCTGGGCGCGGATGACGCCATCGAGCCGGCCGCCAATGCGCTCGATGGCAGCCCGGGAGCGGGCGTTCCGGCGGTCGGTCTTCAGGCGGACCACCTTCACCTGCCAGTGTTCGAAGGCATGCCCAAGCATCAGGAGCTTGGCCGCGGTGTTGATCGGCGAGCGCTGCGCGGACGCGGCGAGCCAGGTCCAGCCGATCTCGACGCCGTCGGGGCGGGGGGACGGGTTGGGGGGCATGTGGGGCCATGGCAGGTACTCGAAGTTCGCAAAGCGGGTCGAGCCCACGACGCGGCCCTGGCGCGCATCAACGGTGGCGAAGGGCACAGCCTCAGCGTTCGCCGCCAGTGCCAGGGCGGTCTCGACGTAGGCGCGCATGGCCTGCTCTCCGTCGGGAACGTGGGTCCACCCAAAGGTAGCGCGCTCTTCGGCGGCGGCGGCAACCAGCGCGGGGACATGGCGGAGCGCGAGCGGTTCGAGCCGTACGGGCCCGCCTTCCAGGGTGACGGGCTCGATCAGCGGTTGGGTTGCCTGGGCCATGGGACACCTCCTGCAGTGGCCCCACGATAGCGACAGGAACCTGGCAAAGCGCAGGGCCAATTCCGCCCAGCCGTGGCGGGCCAGCGCGGGTTGCATGCGATTCCTCACACAACAGCCAGTAGTAAAGGCCCTCGGGGGTGGCCTAGACTGCGCTTTATGGCAATTGCGCGCCGCCCCCGGCCCATCTCACGCACCGGCGACCCGGTGAAGCTCAGCACCGATGCGCCGCGCTTTGTCGGGCGGCGGCCGGATCTTGCCGGGCTGCAGGAGATGGTCGTCCGCGCCGGCCGCCGAGAGCCCTCGGCGGCGATCCTGGTCGGCGAACCCGGGGTTGGCAAGTCGCGCCTGGCGCGAGAGGCCGAGCTGTTCGCCGAATCCGTCGGTGTGCAGGTCTGCCACGGACGATTCGTCGAAGGCGGGCCAGTGCCCTACCTGCCGTGGAGCAGCGCGCTGCTGCCCCGGCTGGAGCGCGCCGGATTGCTCCGCGACAGCGAACTCGGAGGCCACGCGGAAGTGCTGCGCCAGCTGCTGGAGCCGCGAGGCGGCGCCCCGGTGCTCCCCGGCGGTCGGGATCACGAAGCGCGGGTACTGGTGGCGCTCACTGCCGGTGTTGCCGCGCTGGCCCGGCTCAGGCCCCTCTTGTTCGTCGTGGACGACCTCCACTGGGCGGACCCGGGCGGGCTGGAGGCGTTCAACCACCTCGTCCTGACGCTTTCGGACACGAGCAGCGAGCTGGGCCTTCCGGTGTGCGCCGTCGCCACCTCGCGCGTGCCTGAGCCGGGCAGCACCCTGGAGCGAGCGCTGGCGCGGATGGCGCGCGACCCGAAGGTCCGCGTGGCCGACATCCGGCCGCTCTCCGAACTGGAAATGAACGAACTGCTCCGCGACGCGCTGGGGGCTCCGTGCGCGCCGTCGCTGCTGCACCACCTGGCCCGGACGACCGGCGGCAACCCGCTGCTCCTGCACGAAACGCTCCGCCACCTCGCCGGCGGCGAGAAGCTCATCGCCGGCCCGGACGGGGTGGCCGTCGTTGGCGATGCCGGCGACATTCCGCTCCCGGCGGGGATTGCCGAAGCGGTCGAAGCGCGGATGGAAACGCTCTCGCCCGAGTGCTCCAGGCTGCTATCACTGGCCGCGATGATCGGCGACGAGTTCAGTCCCCGGCTGCTCGAACGGGTGGCGGAGCGCGATAGCGATCACGTGCTGGCGCTATTGGATGAGGCGTTCGAGGCGCGGTTCGTGGTAGATGAGCGCGACGGATTCCGTTTCGCCCACCCGGTGATGCGGCGGGTGTTCGAACAGCGCGGCAGCGCTGCCCGGCGGCGGCGGACGCACCTCTGGATCGCCGAGCGGCTGGCGAACGCCGAGGGACAGGAGGCAGCCAGCCCCCTGGAAGTCGCCTCCCACTGGCTCGCCGCCGGTGACATTGCCCCGGAGACCGTACGGGGGGAGTGGGCGACGCGGGCGGGGGACCAGGCGATCGGCCTCTTCGCCTGGGCGGAAGCGGCGAGGTACTACGACGCGGCGCTCGCACTGGACGCATACACCGGGACCCTGGACGCCCGGGAACTCGGCCGGATCGCCTTTGGGGCCGGGCTGGGTTACCAGCGGGCGATGGAGCCGGAGGCCGCGCGTGCGCGGCTGGACCACGCAATCGAGCTGTTTCGCGAAGCGGGTGACCTGGAGGGCTGGGGGCGGGCACTGTCGCAGTGGATCCGGGTGGTGAATGGGCACGGCAGCGTGGCCCTGGGGCGCCCGGCCGATGCGGCGCGGTTCGAGGCGTTCATGGAAGCCGTGGGAGACTCCGCGCCGGAAAGCCTCGGCTGGGTGTTCGAGAACTGGGCCGAGTCGCTCTACATCGCAGGGGACTCCGGGGCTGCCGTGTTCGCCCGGCGCGCGCTGGAGATGGGCAAGGCGGCGGAGGACATGGAGCTCTGCGCGCTGGCCGCGAACGCGCTCGGCCTTTGGGCGCAACAGCAGCTCGCCTGCCACGAAGCGCTGATGTACTTCGACGAGGCGGAGGCGTACGGGAAGCACGCACACGACCCCTGGTACCAGAGCTGGACGCGGCAGGGTTCGCCGCGCTTGCTGGCTGCGCTTGGCCGGCTCGAGGAGGCGGAGGAGGTCACGGCCGACGTTGCCCGGGCAGCGACGCGGTCGGCGAACTGGGCGACCCACGCCGCGTTGTCAGCATCGAGCGCGCAGACGGCGGCGATCCGCGGCGAGTTCCTCCGGAGCGACGAGGCAGCGGCCGACGCCCAGATGTACCTGAACCGGTCGGCCCACTCAATCACGCCGATCCTGCTGTACTACACGGTGGCGGCGACACGCATCGCGCGGGGCGACTGGGAGGGAGCGTTCGACGCGGTAGAGATGGTGCAGGCGTCGGGCGGGTCGCGTGCTTCGTGGCTGCTCCAACAACTGGTGTCGGCGGCGGCGGGCAACCGCGAGGGAGCCGAGGCGGAGATCGACGCGCACCCCGGCTGGGCCTACTGGCAGTCGCGGGCGGATATGTTCACGCTGCCGCTGCTGTGCCAGCGGATGGAGCTCGCCAGCGAACTGGAGTCGGTAGAGCTTGCCCGGATCACCGTGGAGCCGTTGGAGGCCGCCGTGCGCGGCGGACTGGCGTTCTGCACGGGGACGCCCCATTCGCTCCGGCGGGAACTGGGAGTGGGCTACCGGCTGCTCGGGCGGCTGGACGAAGCCGAGTACATGCTCGAACGCGCCATCGAAGAGACCCGTGCGGTGACAGCGCGGCCCGAACTCGCCCGAGCGCAGTTCGAACTTGGCTGCGTGCTGCTGGCCCGCGCGGAGGGCCCTGATGCGGAGAGGGCGGTGGCTGCGCTGACTGCCGCGCTCGCGCTGGCGGAGGAGCTCGGCATGCGGCCGTTGCGGGAGCGAGCAGGGAGCCTGCTGGCCGGAAGAAGTGGCGCCCGGCCACTGGCAGCGCCCGCGCCCGCGCTTTCCGGGACCGACACGGACGTCCTGCTGGCGATGGCCCGGGGCGACACGACCCAGGCCATCGCGGAACGGCTCCTGTTGAGTACCCGCACGGTGGAGCGCGCAAAGCGGCGGCTCGCGAGCGAACTGGGGGTCCGTGGGCGGGCGGCGGCGGCGGCCTTTGCCGAGGCGCACGGTCTCTCGATCGACCTGGAGTCGGGCCGTCCGACCCTGCTGGAAGAACTGCCGGCGCCCGCGCCAGGACGGCTGCGGGTCATGCTGTTCGAGGACATCGTGGATTCGACGCCGCTCAATGAGGCACTCGGGGACCAGCAGTACTTCGAGCTGCTCACGCGCCACGACCGGCTGGTGCACGGCACGATCCGGCGGCATGGCGGGGCGGTGGTGAAGCACACGGGCGACGGCGTATTCGCATCGTTCGATTCGGCTTTCCAGGCGCTGGAAGCGTGCCGTCAGATCGCGGCCGCGTTCCCGATCGCCCTCCAGGATTCGCCGGGGCACCCGCTGGTCATTCGCGTGGGGCTCCACGCGGGCGAGCCGGTGGCCACCGATTCGGACCTCTTCGGCCTCGCGGTGACGCTGACGCGCCGGATCTGCGACCGGGCCCGGGACGGGCACGTGCTGGTCTCCGAGTCGGTGCGGGCGCTGGCCGACGGGACGGAGTTCCGGTTCCGGGCGGCGGGGCGCTACAGCCTGAAGGGGCTGAGCCAGAGGCACCAGCTGTACGAACTTGCGTTCGAAGCCAGCGGCGAATAACCGGCGAGTGTGACCGGGGCCACAGAAAGCTATTGACATCTTTCCCCGGCAGGACGAATGTGGGCCATCCGCTTCATACGAGCGGATTCGGGGGAGGATTTCACATGCCAATACCTATGCCGACTGTGGTGGCGAAGGGCCCCACCGCCCTGAAACTCGACAAACGTTACTCGACACCGCACGGTCGGTGGGCGAGCCTGCAAGAGCTCCGGAAGGCGTTCAATGCCGGGCAGGACGGGGTGGTTGCCGCTCAGGCCACGGGAAGC
>CAUJEQ010000060.1 GCA_963169135.1 Chloroflexota bacterium | reverse complement strand
GCCTGCCGCCCGACCTGTTCAACCACTTCCTCGAATCGTTCGCCTTCGCCGCGAAACTCAACCTCCACCTCTCGGTGCTGGCCGGAGTGAACGACCACCACAAGATCGAGGCCGCTTTCAAAGCCATGGCCCGAGCGCTCGATGCCGCCGTCAGGATTGACCCGCGTCGCGGAGGCGACATCCCGAGCACCAAGGGCACGCTGTAGCTCCCAATGACGCCTCCACGCGAAAACGTGATGATCGTGATCACCTGTTTGGGGCGTCGCCCGCCTGGGGCGCTCACCCGCGTTTGACACTCCCACGAGCGAACGACACGATTCGGGCCCCATGGAAGCGCAATTAGCTCGTTACCTCGAAGCCAAGCTCCCCGCCGAGCACGTCCGTGTCAGCAACCTGTTCCGCATCCCCGGGGGCGCCTCCCGTGAGACGTGGATGTTCGACGCCTCCTGGCACGAGTCTGGCGAGGAGAAGGTCGAGGCGTTTGTCGTCCGCAAGGACCCGCCGGCCAGCCTCCTCGAAACCGACCGGGAGGCCGAGTACGCCTTCTACTCCACGTTCTGGGGCTCGAAGGTGCCGGTCCCGCGCATGCGCTGGCTCGAACCCGACGCCAGTATCCTCGGTGGCCCGTTCTTCATCATGGACCGCATCCTCGGATGCGAATCCGCCACCCGCGTCATCATCGCGCCGCCCTTCACGGATGTTCAGCCCGAGATTGCGCAGAATATGTACGAAATACTGGCCGTCATCTCGACCTTCGACTGGAAAGGCTCGCCGGCTGCGCGGGTTGCCGGCGCCCCCACGCCCGAGACCGCCTGGGAGCAAGAGCTCGGCCACTGGGAACGCATCATCAACGAGCAGGAGCTGAGCCCCCAGCCGATCATGCGCGGCGCCATCCGCTGGCTGCGCGCCAACCCGCCGCCCCCGGCCCAGCGCATCAGCGTGGTCCACGGCGACTACCGCGTCGGTAACTTCCTCTACCAGGCCGACGGTTCCATCCATGGCATCGTCGACTGGGAGATGGCTCACCTCGGCGACCCGATCGAGGACCTCGCTTGGTCCTTCAACGAGTCGTGGCAGTGGGCCAAGGACGGCCGGCCCGGCGGGATCGTCGACCGCGGGACTGCCATCGCCGTCTGGGAACGCGCGAGCGGACTGACGGCCGACCGGGCTGCGTTACACTGGTGGGAAGTGTTCAGCCACGTGAAATGCCAGGGGATATGGCTCACCGGCGCGCGCTCTTTCCAGGAGGGCCGCACCAACGAGCTCATCCTCCCGCTCGTCGCATACACGCTCATCAATGGGCAGGACCAGTATCTGCTTCGCACCATGGGGAGGATCGCATGAGGCCGGATCCGGGACGCGTCCTGCAGGGTGTCGCCGTCAATCTCCTGACGAACGTCATGCAGGAGATCCGCACGCCGTTTGGGATGCAGACGGTTGGCATCGCCGGCTCGCTCGCGATGATGACCGCCGAAGAGTTCGACCGGGCAGCCGACCGCCTGGTATCGGAAAACCGCGCCGTGCGCGCCATTCTCAACGATGGACTCCCCCTCGTGGGTGGCGACACTGCCTCGGCGGTTTCCGCCGCCATCGCCACACCGGCCGCGCCTGACTTCCGCGTGTCGTCCCTTCTCGCCGAAAATGACGCTGTGCGCGCGGGGTTGATTGCGTTGCACGCCGGGGTCGAAGAGGTCGCAACGCCCGAAGCGCGTTCGATGGACGAACGCATCTGGGCCGAACTGATCGAATCCACGCATCGGAGGGAGTTCGCGAGCCGCCTCATATGAGAGACAATCTGCGCCGCCTGCTCGCGGCGTACGTGCCCCAGACCCAGCAGCCCGACCCACTCCCGCCACCGGCGGGCGTGCTGCTGCTCCTCCACGAACGCCCCGGCGGACCGCACATCATTTTCCAGAAGCGGACGGAGAGCGTGCGCGACCACAAGGGCCAGATCAGCTTTCCCGGCGGCGCTATGGACCCCGGCGATCCCCACATCCTCCATACCGCCCTGCGTGAAACCCACGAAGAGATCGGTGTCGAGCCCGGCCACGTTGACGTGCTGGGACAGCTCGACGACATGGTGACCGTCTCCAACTTCCTCGTGACGCCCTACGTCGGCTGGCTCGATCGTTACCCGTACGAGTGGCGCTTCAGCTCCCACGAGGTCGCATACCTGCTCGAAGTCCCGCTCGGACACCTGCTCGACCCCCGGAATCTCATCCCCGACCGGCGCGTTATCAACGGCCGAGAGTACATTTTCCAGTCGTACCAGTTCGGCGACGACCTCATCTGGGGCGCCACCGCGCGTATGCTCGGGAACTTCCTGGACCTCGTGCAGGCCCTGTAACCGAGGACAGTGACCCTGCCTTCACCCTACGATTGGCGCATGACCGACGCCGAACCGCGCACGATCGCTGCGCTCCTCCAGGAATTGCCGGCCGCCCGGCTCGTTCGCGGCGAGCCAACGGCCACCGTTGACGCCGTCGAGCACGACTCGCGCCGCGCTGCCGCGGGCACCCTCTTCGTCGCCATCCCCGGCTTCACCGTCGACGGCCACTCCTTCCTGCCGCAGGTTGCGGCGGCCGGCGCTGCCGCCGCCATCATCGAAGCGGGCCACGCCCTTCCCCCGGGCCTGAACGGCACCCTGGCCCTCATCGAAGTCCCCCGAACGCGCCCCGCCCTCGCCGCTGCCGCCGCCTGGTTCTACGGTCACCCCGGCCGCGACATGGTCGTCATCGGCATCACCGGCACGGACGGTAAGACCACCACATCCCACCTCCTCACCTCCGTCCTCGAAGCCGCCGGCGGCTCGGTCGGGCGGCTGGGCACCGTCGATACGTACTTTCCCGGCGAGTCGGGCCACGTCACCGATCGCATGACGACCCCGGAGGCGAACGAGGTCCAGCGACTGCTGCGCCGCATGGCCGATGCTGGCTGCCAGTTCGCCATCGTCGAGTCCACCAGCCACGGGCTGGCGCTCAACCGCCTCGACCACGTCGAGTACGACATCGCCGCCTTCACCAACATCACCGGCGACCACCTGGACTTCCACAAGACGTTCGAGGCCTACCGCGAGGCAAAGGGGCTGCTCTTCGAAGCGCTGGATACCGCCACACACAAAGGCATTGCCAAGACGGCCGTGGTCAACGCCGACGACCCCTCCGCGAACTACATGCTCGAACGCTCGCGTGCCGAACCGCTCAGCTTCGGGCTCGAGGCGCGAGACGCCATGGTCGTGGCTCGCAACCTGGTCCTCCGGGCCGATGGCACGGACTTCCGGCTGGTGACCCCGCGCGGCATGGCTGAAGCGTCCATCCAGCTGCCCGCGGTCTTCAACGTGTTGAACGCGCTCGCTGCCGCCTCCGTGGGGCTTGCCTGCGGTGCGGGCGTGAGCGACATCGCGCGCGGGCTGGGCGAATGTCCCGGCGTGCCCGGGCGCATGGAGCGCATCGTCCAGGGGCAGCCTTTCGAGGTTATCGTTGACTACGCGCATACCGGCGATGCTGTCCGGAAAGTGTTGGAAGTCCTGCGTGACGTCTGCCGGGGGCGCCTGATCATCGTGGTTGGCGCTGCCGGCGAACGCGATCCCGGGCGCCGCTTCGGCGTCGGGCGCGCCGCGGCCGAAGGAGCGGATTTCGCCGTTTTCACCAACGAGGACCCGCGTTCAGAGGATCCTGCGGCCATCGTCCAGGAGATCGGCCGCCACGCCGAAGGGGCCGGCCGCGCCCGCGGGCAGGACTTTGTCGAGATCCAGGACCGCCGCGAAGCCATCGCCGAGGCGCTTCGTCGCGCGGCCCCCGGCGACATCGTCGTCGTCGCCGGAAAGGGCCATGAGAAGTCGATCGTCTACGGCGCCGAGTCTCGCCCATGGGACGACCGCGATGTCGCCCGCGAAGAGCTGGCCCGGATCGGTTATCGCCAACCGTAACGGTTCTTTCTCTCGCGTTTCCCCGTCCCGTTTGGACGCTATTCGGGCCGTTCGTATACTGCTTGGCAGTAGGCCACTCGAGCGCCCGTCCCCCGATACGAGGTTTCACCCGTGCCCAAGCGAAAACGACGCGAGCTGCAACACCTGCGGCAAGAACCATCTCGCCGCAAGAACTACCAGCTCGGCAGTAGCGCGCCCAGCGATATCTACCGGCCCAGCTTCCCGATGAACCTGCTCGGCAACGTGAAGTTCTTCGCGATTGTCGGCGTCGTCGTGGCCGTGCTCATGGTCGGCGGCGCCCTCCTCACCACCAATGGATTCGACCAGGGCGACCCGGACATCCTCCCCACGAACACGCCAACCGTTTCCGGGACTCCCGACGGCTCCGTCACCCCGAGCCCGACCGCGGCCGTCAAGTCCTTCGAGAAGGCCGAGACCGTCATCGACGCCACCACCAAGAAGTACTCGGCCACGGTCAAGACGAGCAAAGGCGACTTCGTCATCGAGCTCGATGCCGACAAGGCGCCGAACACCGTCAACAGCTTCGTTTTCCTTGCGCAGCAGGACTACTTCGACGGCATCACCTTTCACCGCGTGGTCGACAATTTCGTCGTCCAGGGCGGCGACCCCACGGGCACCGGCGGCGGCGGCCCGGGCTACCAGACAGCCGACGAGCCAAGCGAAGAGCGAAACCTGAAGTACACGGTCTCGATGGCGAAGGTCGGTGGCCAGTCCGTCTTCGGCAGCCAGTTCTTCATCAATTTGAAAGATAATCCCTCGCTCGACTTCGATAACCCGACAGTCAACAAGTACTACCCGTTCGGCAAGGTCGTCAGCGGCCAGGATGTTGTCGATGCGATTGGCAAGGTGCCTACTGGCGCCGGCGATAAGCCCATCGACCCCGTCGTCATCACCGACGTGGAAATCAAAGAAGAGGCGAAGTAGCGCTTGGCCTCTCGCTGATCCGCCAGTAGGCCGGGCATCACGCCCGGCCTCTTTTCATTCTCCGGCGAGGCGGACAGCCTGGGAATCCCAAATTGAGCGGACGTAGTCGCTGGTCACGCGCCCGTCGCGGTCCCCCGCGAACACGCTCTGGACAATGTTCCCCTCGGCCGCGTAGGTCGCGATGAGCGTGACTCGCGCCGGCCCTTCCTCGGCGGTTACCCGGAACGCGCGCGCCCCCGCAATCGGCGCTAGCTCCTCCGTCATGCGCGTGCCCCCGGGGAGCCAGAGAATGCCCGAGGCCGCCAGGTCCGCCGCGTCGGCGTCGAGGCTCGCGACCCAGGCAGCGGCCTGCTGGGGCGATTCGAACACGAGCACCTGGCAGACAACGTTCATCGGGGGGTCGAACGGCGGTTTGGGGAGGCTTTCCTTCCAGAAGACGAACCGGCCGCGCTCCATCCCCGCCGCGCGGTACTCCCGCTTCCTCCCGGCCGGGTCCAGGCCGAGGCCCCCCAGGTCGTCCCGCGAAAACGCCCCCGAAACGAGCTGGAGGAAGCGGCCGTCGAGGTCGGATTGCTCGCAAAGGTACCGGTCCAGGTCGGCATCGCCCGATTCGCTCGCATCGGAACAGCCCGCGAGCGCCGCACTGAGGACGCCGGCGGCGAGGGCGAGCCTAGTCTTCACTGTCCGCGTGGATCTCCGGGCCGATCATCCCGTGCTTCGCCTGGTAACGCTCAACCAGCACGATTAGTCCAAAAAACGGGAAAAACGCCAGCGTCGCCGCCAGTCCCCACCACCATTCGGGGATGATGAACAGGAGGATGGCGCAGGCGGCTGAGAGCGCCATACCGATGATGGCGAAGATACGTCCGGCGAGGACGTAAGGGGTGACGGGCGTGTTCATCACGCTCAGTTTCGCCGGGCCGTTGCAGCGGGTCTACTCCCGGCCTTTGCCTGTCGCCTTTGGCAGTCTCACGTATACTCGGGCCGATTCCCCAAGGAGTACCCACATGGCCCGACCTGTGTTGCGAACCGCGCTCTGCGACATGCTCGGCATCGAATACCCCGTGGTCCTGGCCGGCATGGGCCCCGTCGCCGGCGGCATCAGCGGTCCCGTCGCCACAGCGCCGCTCGTTGCGGCCGTCTCCAATGCCGGCGGCCTCGGCGTCATCGGCGGAGCAGGCTTCAGCGCCGAACGGCTTCGCGAAGAGATCCAGACCGTCCGTTCGATGACCGATAAGCCCTTCGGAGTCGACCTCCTTCTACCGTCGAACTTCATGGGCGGCGCCGCCGGCGGCGAGATGCCCCGCGACCCGCGCGAACTCATCCCCGCCGAGACTCGCGCAGGGCTCCGCAAGATGGCCGAAGACCTCGGCATCCAGTGGGAGGAGATGCCCCGCGAGCCCCGCCTTGAAGCGCCCCGGCCCCGCTCGGGCGGCATGTCCGACGAACAAATGGAAGTCGTGATCGAAGAGAAGGTGGCGGTCTTCGCCAGCGGCCTCGGGAGCCCGGCCCAGTGGATGGACCGCCTCAAGGCCAACGGGACGAAGGTGCTCTGCCTGGTCGGCAATGTGAAGAATGCGAAGCGCGTTGCCGCGTCCGGCGCCGATATCGTCGTCGCCCAGGGAACCGAGGCGGGAGGCCACACCGGCCGGATTGCAACGCTGGCATTGGTCCCCCAGGTGGTCGACGCCGTTGCACCCACCCCGGTCATCGCCGCGGGTGGCATCGCCGATGGCCGCGGGATCGCCGCCGCCCTCGCGCTCGGCGCCATCGGCGTCTGGTGCGGCACCGCCTTCCTTGTCGCCGCCGAGGCGAACCAGCCGGAGACCCAGAAGCAGCGCGTCCTCGCCGCCGGCGACGAAGACACCAGGATCACGCGCCTCTACAGCGGCACGACGATGCGCAACATCACCAACCCGCTCATAGAGTCATGGGAAGCATCCGGCCTGCAGGCGCTCCCGATGGGCCTCCAGGGCCTGCTCATCCAGGACCTGGTCTACTCGATCCGGAAAGCCGGGCGCGAGGAACTGATGATGAACGCCGCCGGTCAGGCCTCGGGCATGCTTAGCCGCGTGCGCCCCGCTGCCGACATCCTTCACGACATGGTGGCCGAGGCCGCCGCCATCATCGGTGGGGGCCTCCAGGCCCGAGTCACCGCCGTCCCCGGAGACTAGCTCATGACTGAACAAGCGCTTGCGGGCGTCCGCGTCGTCGAATTGGCGGATGAACTCGGTTCCTATTGCGGCAGACTGCTGGCGGACCTTGGGGCCGAGGTCATCAAGGTGGAACCTCCCGGGGGCGGGCGTCAGCGCAACTCCGCGCCGTTCCTCGCGGGCCACGAAGGCAATCCCGACGCCAGCCTCGCCTTCTGGGTCCACAACACCTCGAAGCAATCGGTCGTGCTCGACCTGGAGACCGAGGAAGGGCGCACCGCGGCCCGGAAGCTCGCGCTCTCGGCCGATATCCTCATCGAGGACAACCCGGTCGGCTTCTTGGCCACTCGCGGGCTGGGCTACCAGGACCTCCATGCCGCGAAACCTTCGCTCGTCTACACCTCGATCACCGGCTTCGGTCAGACCGGCCCCCATGCCGGCTGGGCCTATTCCGATATCGTCGGGCAGGCGATGGGCGGCATCATGACTCTGGCGGGCGAGCCCGTGGACCCGCCAAATATGATCTACGGCCACCAGGCTGACATTTCCGCCAGCATCCAGGCCGCACAGGGCGCACTCATGGCGCTCCTCCACGCCGAGGCTACGGGCAACGGTCAGCTGGTCGACGTTTCCGCTCAGGAGGCCATCTCCATGTCCCAGGAGACCGCCATGCAGACCTGGGACTTTCAGAAGAAGAATCGCGTTCGTGCCGGCGCCCAGGGCGGGATCCCGATCGCCATCCCTGGCTCGGGTACGCTGAAGACCAAGGACGGCTACATCCTGCTCTATATCATCGCCCCGGCCGGTGGAGACCTCCCAGACCTCATCGACTGGATGCGCGAGGAAGGCAAAGCTGCGGACCTCGATGATGAGCCCTACGCATCGCTCATCTCCCAGCTCAACATGGGCTGGCTAACGCAGCTGATGGGCAACCCGGAAGACGCCATGAAGTACATTCCGCTGCTGCCCCACGTGAACGAGGTCATTGCCACCTTTTTCGCCGACAAGACCTCGCGAGAGGCGTATGAGGTCGGCCAGGAACGGCGGTTGCTGATCGGCATCGTCTCGACGCCGAAGGACCTCGCCGAAAACACGCAGCTCCGGGCGCGAGACTGGTTCGTCCAGTTCCCCGAGGCCCCCGCAGGCAAACCGGTCGAGTTCCCCGGACCTCCTTACCGGCTTTCCGAATCACCCGCAATCATCAGCCGCCCGCCCCGCCTGGGCGAACATACCGCCGCCGTGCTCGGCGCGCTCACGTAGGAGGACCTCCATGGCTAAACGACCGCTCGAAGGAATCCGCGTCGCCGACTTTTCCTGGTTCGGCGCCGGGCCCATCGCCGGCAATACCCTCTCCACCTACGGCGCCGAAGTCGTCCGCGTGGAATCGGAGACCAAGGTCGATGCGCTCCGCCGTGTCCACCCCTTCGCCATGAATGAAGATGGCTCGTTCAAGGGCGGCTACAACGTCTCCGGCTACTTCAACAACTTCAATGCCGGAAAACTCTCGCTCCAGCTCAACCTCAACACCGAGAAGGGTCAGGAGATCGGCTATCGCCTCATCGAAAAGTGCGACATCTTCCTCACCAACTTCACACCGCGCGTCATCGACAAGTGGAACCTCCACTACCACCAGATCGCCAAAGTGAACCCGCGGATCATCGCTGCCTATGCTCCCATGCAGGGAATGGAGGGGCCCCACCGGGATTACCTTGGCTTCGGCGCCGTACTCACTCCTGTCACTGGCATCAGCGAAATGTCCGGCTTCCCGAATCGCCCGCCGTTCGGCGTGGGCACAAACTACCCCGACTACGTCATCAACCCCGGCCATACCGTGACCGCAATGATGGCGGCGCTCCGCTACCGGAACCGCACCGGCAAAGGCCAGTGCATCGAACTCCCGCAGGTCGAGTCGGTCGTGAACACGCTCGGTACCGCCGTCATTGAGCACCTCGCGAACGGCAGCAATCCCACCCGAACCGGCAACCGCAACCCCAACGCCGCGCCCCACGGCGCTTTCCGTTGCGCCGATGACCCCGATTCGATCGGCTCGCTCGACCGCTGGGTGGTGATCGCCTGCCGCGACGACGCCGAATGGCAACGCGCCGCGGCTGCCCTGGGCCATCCCGAAGGGGCCACCGATCCGAAATTCGTCACCCTCGCCGCCCGCAAGCAGAACGAAGACGAACTCGAAT
Source organism: Chloroflexota bacterium (assembly GCA_963169135.1). Classification (GTDB taxonomy): domain Bacteria; phylum Chloroflexota; class Dehalococcoidia; order Tepidiformales; family Tepidiformaceae; genus Amarobacter. The sequence continues at coordinate 12,331 of CAUJEQ010000060.1, read as the reverse complement.
CCCTCATCAACTCCTGGACCAAGGACCGTAAGGCCGAGGAGGCCTGTGCAGCGCTCCAGGCCGCCGGTGTTCCCGCGGGCGTCGTTCAAAACTCCCAGGACCTGCTCGATCGCGACGAGCACATGCGGAGCCGCGGCTACTACCAGTATGTCGAGCACCCCGAGGCCGGCCGCGAGGCACACGACGGTCCCGCGTTCGTCCTCAGCGAGACGCCCGGCTACATTGCCGCGCCAGCCCCGCTCATGGGCGAACACACCATGGACGTCTGCGAACGCATCATCGGCCTCAACATGGACGAGATCGCTGACCTGCTCGCCGAGGGCGTGCTCCTCTAAACCTGTTCCCGCCGGGGCGCTGATGGGCTGTCCCGGCGGTACATTTGTTCTATACTCGGGGTACTCAATCCCCCAGGGGTGGATGTGCTTTACGGGAAGTGGCGGCCACGCGGTTTCGACGAGGTCGTCGGGCAAGACCACATTGTCCGCACACTGCGGAACGCCCTGGCCTCGGGCCAGGTCGCCCACGCGTACCTGTTCAGCGGGCCCCGTGGCACGGGTAAGACGACCACCGCCCGGATCCTGGCCCGCTCGCTCAACTGCGCCAACCTGACCGACGGCGAGCCCTGCAACACCTGCCCGCCCTGCCGCGCGATCCTCGCCGGCAACGCGCTCGACCTCATCGAGATGGACGCGGCCAGCAACCGCGGTATCGAGGACATTCGGGACTTGCGCGAGAAGATCGCCTTCGCGCCATCCGACCTCACGAAGAAGGTCTACCTCCTCGATGAAGTGCACATGCTCACCGATGGCGCCTTCAATGCCCTCCTGAAGACCCTGGAGGAGCCGCCACCGCACGCAGTCTTCATCCTCGCCACTACCGACCTCCACAAGGTCCCCGCAACCATCATCTCCCGCTGCCAGCGCTACGACTTCCACCGCGTCCCCAACGAGGCCATCATCGACCGCCTCCAGTTCATCTGCGAACAGGAGGGCTTTTCCGTCCCGCGCGATGGCCTCCTCGCCATCGCCGTCCAGTCGCGTGGCGGCCTGCGTGACGCCATCACCATGCTCGAACAGGTGACCGCCCGCTACGGTAACGCGGTCACCGTCGAAGATGTGCGCGCAGCGATGGGCCAGGTGAGCGATAGCCGCGTGGCTGGTCTCGTCAGCGCGATCCTCGCGGACGATCTGGGCACCGCGCTCGAAATCGCGCGGACCGTCGCCGATGACGGCATCGACATCGCGCGCTTCACTCGCGCCACCATCGACCTGATGCGCGAGATCGTCCCTGAAGCACTCAAGCGCGAGCCGGCCGCCGAGCACCCACAGGACGAGCTGATTGCCGCTACCCGTGCCCGCGCCGATGGGGTCCGGTTGCTTGCCGCCGCCATCGCCGAGCTGGCGAAGGCCGATTTCCGCCTCGACCCGGCGAGCCCGATACCGCTTGAAGTCGCCTGCGCCGCAGTCATACTCGGTGGGGGCCTTCCTGCCCAGCCCGTCGCCGTCGCAGGCGGCGTGCCGGCCGCGGCGCGGCAGCCCGTTGAGCGTCCCGCGGGAGGTGCCGCACCGGCGCCCGTGCCAAGCAATACCCCCCTATCGCGCGAAGAGAAGTTCGCCCGTGACCTCTACGAGCACTGCAAAATGGTCAACCCTTCGCATGCGATGTGGCTCAACGGCTCCTTCGAGGTGCTCGAGATGGATGGCGCGGAGCTCTCCCTCGGCTTCCAGCGGCAGATGCCGATGGGCAAGGTCGATACAGTGTGCAGGGCGATGGTGGAAGAGCAGGCTGCCGTGATTCTCGGCCACCCGGTAACCTTGAAAGTGACGTTGATCGACGGCAGTGCCCAACCGCGCCGCGAAACGCGCCGCGGCCACCTCGCCGAGGCGGCGAAGGCCATGGGCGCAACCCCCGTCGGGAAGGACTGATATGGCAAAGAGCAGCGGCAACAACCGGTATCTGCGGCGTGGCGGCGGCGGCCTGCCCGGGCGCAGTTCGATGGGCGGCCCTGGCGGCAGCCCCAACGCGCTCGCCCAGGCCCAGGAGATGTTGGCGAAGGCTCAGGCCGAACTCGCCGCCTCCGCGGTCGAGGGTACGGCCGGCGGCGGCGCCGTACGCGTCACAATGTCCGGCGAACAGAAGATCACCGGCATCAAGCTCTCGCCCGATGTGGTCGATCCTGAGGATGTCGAGATGCTCGAGGACCTCATCATGGCCGCGATCTCCGACGCATCCGAGAAGGCCAACGACTTGCAGCAGCAGTCCTTCGGGGCGATAACGGGCGGGCTCGGCCTGCCCGGCCTCGGCATCGGTTAGCCCACGAGGTGGCCGAAGGCTCGTCTACCCCTGAGCCAATCCAGCGCTTGGTGGAGTCATTCCACCGGCTGCCAGGCATCGGCCCCAAGTCTGCCCAGCGGCTCGCCTACCACATCCTCCGGACGACCGAGCAGGAAGCCTCCGCGCTCGCCCAGGCCATCCTCGACGTGAAACAGCGGATTCGCCTCTGCTCGCAGTGCATGAACATCACCGAGTCCGACCCCTGCGGCTACTGCCGGGACGAGCGCCGCGACCGCTCCGTGGTCTGCGTGGTCGAACAGCCCCTCGATGTGCTCGCAATCGAGCGCTCCGGCGGCTACCGCGGCCTTTACCACGTCCTCCACGGCGTCCTGAGCCCCATGGACGGCATCGGTCCCGAACACATCCACATCCGCGAACTCGTCGTCCGGCTTCAGGCAGGCGAAATCCAGGAAGTCATCATGGCCACGAATCCCAGCCTCGAAGGTGAGGCGACCGCTATGTACGTCCAGCGCCTCATCGGGCCCGCCGGCGTGAAGGTGACACGTCTCGCGCGGGGACTCCCCAGCGGCGCCGACCTCGAGTACACCGACGACGTGACCCTCGCGCGCGCCCTCGAGGGCCGCCAGGAGGTCTAGGTGACCGACCGCTCGCGGAGCTACTCCACCGAGGGCATCGTCCTCCGCCGCCGGAACATCGGTGAGGCTGACTCGATCCTGACGCTCTTCAGCCTCCACGAAGGCAAGTTCGACGCGGTTGCGCGCGGCGTGCGCAAGGCAAAGAGCCGTATGCGCGGCCATCTCGAGCCGCTGACCCGCGTGCAAGTGCACGTCGCCCGCGGGCGCAGCCTCGATGTCTTCACCCAGGCTGAGACCATCGAGGCCCACCGCGCACTCAAGGCCGACCTGGAACGCATGAACCTTGCGCTCTACTGTGCCGAGCTGGCCGACCGTTTCACTATCGACCGGGTCGAACAGCGGCCCATCTATGAGCTGCTGGTCGATGTGTTCCATGCCCTGGATGGCGGGGCCTCGGCCCAGGCCGCGCGCTACTTCGAGCTTCACCTCCTTGCCATCACCGGCTACGAAGCCCAGCTCGACGCCTGCGCGATCTGCCGCCAGAAACTGCCGGAAGAGGAGACGCTCATCTCCGGGCCGGCTGGCGGCCTGGTGTGCCGCGTCTGCCGGCCGGCGGCCAGCTCCGGGCGCATCCTCAGCGTGCGCGCGATCAAGGTGCTTCGCTACGGCCGTACCGCAACCATCGACCAGTTTGACAGCCTGAGGCTCGACGATGCCCTCGAGCACGAACTGCGGGCTGCGCTTGGCGACCTGGTCCGCCCGGTGCTCGACCGCGAGCTCAACACCACCCGCTACATGGACGCGCTGGAGCGAGCGGACCGTATCCCGGCTCTTTCTGCGAACCATGTACAATCAGACCAATCCAACCCCGTTCCCCCGGAGCCTTGAATGCCCCTTTACGAATACTTCTGCGAGCCCTGCAACGGCATCTTCGAAGAGCTTCGGCCCATCCGCGAAGCCTCTGACCCCGTGCCTTGCCCCCAGTGCTACAAGGACGCGAAGCGCATCATGCCCACCTCGTTCGCGGCGTTCACCTTCCGCGAGGGCTATCCGCGCCGCATCCCCGATGACGGTAGCTACTACCACCTTGGCCAAAAGGTCTCGAAGCTCGTCAAGAGCGCCCGCCCGAACGAGCATCCGGAGATCAACAAGCCGGCGCCGAAGGCCAAGCGCAGCAAGGGCGAACAGCAGGAGCTCAAGGACATGCGCGCAGCTGCCCGGCGCGGCGAACTCACGGACCTCTACGGTAACTCCGTGAAGCCTACCGAGGTGACCAAGTTCTACGATGAGGGCCGCGTGGTCCGCCAGGGCACACCCCGCGGCCTGTAGCCTCCCGGCCCCTTAGCTCCGTCGGCTAAGGACGTACTCGCCGAGGTCGAGCATGCAACGCTTCGTGTCGCTCTCTGGAAGGAAGCTGATAGCTTCGTTGGCCCGCTTCACATAATCCCGGGCGATGTCCAGTGAATCATCCAGCACCTCGGAGTTCGCGACCGCGTCGAGCGCCTCCCGCAGGCGGGCGTCCCGGTCGCGCTTCGCGAGGATGAACCGCTTGATCGGGTTGTCCTGGGGATAGCGCTCGAGGAAGAGCAGCCCGGGGAGGGTGATTGTTCCCTCGAGAAGATCGCTCCCAACCGGCTTGCCCATCGATTCCTCGTCGCCGTTGAAATCCAGCACGTCGTCGACGATCTGAAACGCCATGCCGAGGCTGTACCCATACGTCCGCATCGCTTCGATCGCCCGTTCGCTGCAGTTGCCGAGCGTCGCGCCGCCCTCCGTGGCGTTCGCGAACAGAGCGGCCGTCTTTCCGCCGATGCGCCAGAGGTACTGCTGAACGTCCTTGCCGACGTCGAAGGCGGCGGCATCCTGGTCGAGTTCACCGCTGGTCATCTTCATGAGCGCCAGCGCGAAAAGCCGCGTCACGGCGAGGCTGCCGGTGCGGGTCACCATCTCGGCGGCGTTTGCGAACATGTAGTCGCCCAGCAGCACGGTCAGGGCGTTGTCGAACACGGCATTCGCCGTCGGCCGCCCGCGGCGGCTCATCGCGCCGTCGACCACGTCGTCGTGTACAAGGCTGGCGGTGTGCAGCAGCTCGATTGCCGCCCCGAGTGGGACGAGCTTGTTCAGGTTGTAGTCGCCCAGGCTCCCGGCCAGCAGCACGAGCCCGGGCCGCATGCGTTTGCCCCTGGCCTCCAGTGCATGGTCGAGCATGCGCTTGAGCGGCGCCAGGTCAACGGCCTTGGTCGACTCCAGGAGGTCCTCGACGAGGATCATGTCCTCGGCGACCGGCCCATAGAGCGTCTTCATCTGGACCTGTGTCATACGGCGCCCGCCCTTGCCGGTACGCGCACCCGGAAGAGCCGCTCGGCGTTCGCGGTGGTGAGAGAGAGGAGAGACTCGAGGGGCTCGCCCCGGGCGGCAGCAACCGCCTGGGCCGTGTGGAGAATGAGAGCCGGTTCGTTGAGTTTGCCGCGCATTGCCTGAGGCGGAAGGTACGGGCTGTCGGTCTCGATCACAAGTGAGCGCGCTGGCAGTCCCGCCGAGAGGCGGCGAGCGGCGTCGTTCTTGGGATACGTGACCGGACCCGCGATGGAAACCATGAACCCAAGCTCGACGTAACGCATTGCCTGCTCGAGCGACCCACCGAAGCAATGCATGACTCCGGGGATTTCGAGCCCTCCGGTACGCGCCGCTTCCGCGTAGGGCGCCAGGTGTTCGTGCATGGCGTCTTCCGCGCCGCGCGAGTGCACGCTCACTGGCTTGCCCACCCGCAGCGCGATCTCCAGCTGCGCGTCGATTAGACGCCGCTGGTTCGCCTCCCCGGCGAGCCCCCGGTAGAAGTCAAGCCCAATCTCGCCCACCGCGACGACCTCCGGCAATGTCGCTTGCGCCTCGAGATCGGCCAGCATCGCCTCGCTCACTTCGTCCGCCTCGTGCGGATGAAAGCCCACCGTTGGGAAGACGCCCGGTTCGTTCGCCGCGAGGGCGAGCGCAAGTTCGTTCGATGGCGCGTCGTAGCCGCACAACGCAATACCCGCGACGCCAGCCGCCTCGGCCCGTTCGAGCACACCACGGAAGTCGTCGCGGATCTTCCGGTCCTGCACGTGGCTGTGTGAATCGAAGGCGACGGCCGTCAAGCTCCGGCCCCTTCGCTGGTCACGTCGATTTTCGTGTAGAGCGGCTGCACCGGCGCCAGCACAGTCCCGCGGGGCACCGGCTGGAATCCCCAGCCCTGGGAGACCACATCGTCCGGCAGGCCAAGGTCGCCGTGCAGCTGCACGGTCGAGAACGGCAGCACCGGGTGCAGCAGCACCTTCAGCGCATTGATGACGTCGAGTGCGACCGCGAGCGTTTCTGCCGCGTGGTCCTTGTCCTGCTTCACCGCCTTCCATGGCGCTCGCTCGTCCAGGTATTTGTTCGCGGACTGGGCCAGCCGCAGCGCTTCCTGGAGCGCAGCGCGGAAGTGGCAGGCGTCGAACTCGGCGCCCACCGAGTCGAAGGCTGTCATGGCCTCGTCGAGCAGCGCCTGGCTCTCGGGTGCGAGGGGACCGCTTTCGGGGACGACGCCCTCGAAATTGCGGTGGACCATCGAGATGACCCGGTTGGACAGGTTGCCCCAGGTCGCGATCAGCACGTCGTTGTTTGCCCGGATGAGCTCCTCTTCGCGGAACTCCGTGTCGGTCGTCTCCGGGAGCACGGTCGTCAGGTAGAACCGCACCACGTCCGGCGCGTAGGCGTCGAGCAGGTCAAGCATCCAGGTGCCGGTGCCCTTGGACTTGCTCTGCTTCTGGCCGGCGGAGAAGTTCACATACTGGTTCGCGGGGACGTCGTAGGGCAGGTTCAGCCCGCCGTAGCCCATGAGCATTGCCGGCCAGACGACCGTATGGAACGGGATGTTGTCCTTGCCGACGAAGTAGTACGAGCGCGTGGAGGAATCCTCCCAGAACGGCTTCCACGCGTCAGGCGTCCCCCTGATCTGCGCCCACTCCTTCGAGGCGCTCAGGTAGCCGATGACTGCATCGAACCAGACGTAGATGCACTTGTCCTCGTAACCCTCGACCGGCACCGGCACGCCCCACTTGATGTCGCGCGTGATGCCGCGGTCCTTCAGACCTTCATTGAGCATGCCTAGAGTGAAATTCAGGACATTCTTGCGCCAGTGCCGCTTTTCGCTGACCCACTCCTTCAGCCGCGACTCGAGAGCGGAAAGCCGCAGGAAGAAGTGCTCCGAGGGGCGCAGCACGGGCGTGGCGCCGCTGATCTTGCTGCGCGGGTTGACCAACTCGACGGCGTCGAGCGTTCGGCCACAGTTGTCGCACTGGTCGCCGCGAGCTTCGGTGTAACCGCAGTGTGGACACGTGCCCTCCACATAGCGGTCGGGCAGGAAGCGCTCGGCCTCGGGGTCGTACAGGTACTCGGCCATCTTCGGGTAGAGGAAATCGTTTTCGAGCAGCTTCAGGAACACGTCCTGGGTGACGGCGTAGTGGTTCGGAGTCAGCGTGGTGGTGAACAGGTCGAACGAGATGCCGAAGCGCTCCCACACCTCCAGGATGCGGGGGTGGTAGCGGTCGACGATCACCCGCGGGTCGACGCCTTCCTTGTCCGCTGCGACGGTGATCGGCGTGCCATGGCAGTCCGACCCGGAGACCATCAGGACCTCGTTGCCCTTGAGCCGCTGAAAGCGCGCGAAAATGTCGGCCGGCAGGTAAGCCCCGGCAGCCTGACCGACGTGCAGGAGGTAATTGGCGTAGGGCCAACCTACGCAGACGAGGATCCGTTCGGGCACAAGGGCACCTGAGTTGGAGATGCGCTTGAGTCTACCATAGCGGCCCCTCCCGGGCCGTCAGACGGCATCCCAGGCATCGTAGGCTTCGTCCCGGCGGCAACCGGTCAGTTTCGCGACCTCGGCGGCGGCCGCCGCCCGCCGCGCCCCTGCCCGCTTCATGGCCCCGAGCAGCCCGGCTATCGACTCAACTTCCCTTTCTCGCGGAGGGACCTCCACAACCACGACGCACTCGCCGCGTGTCGTCGCGAAGCGCCCGGCGAGGATGCTCGCCCGGCCGCGCACCACCTCCTCGTGGAGCTTCGTCAGTTCGCGGCAGACGACGACATGGGGGTCGCCGTGCAGTTCGGCCAACTCCCCGAGGGTCTTGCCGAGGCGGTTCGGGCTTTCGAAGAACACGAGGATGCTGGCTGCTGTGGAAGCCTTCTTCAGAAGCTCCGTCCGTTCTCCCTTCGGGCGCGGGAGGAACCCGAGGAAGTGCGCGTCGGGACCATCGAATCCGCTGACCGAGAGCGCGGCCGCCAGCGCCGATGGTCCCGCGACCGCGAACACCGGGATGCCCTCGCGGTGGGCGGCTGCTACCAGCCGGGCGCCGGGGTCGGCTATGGCCGGCGTCCCGGCGTCGCTCACCAGCGCAACGACCCCTTCACGCGCCAGGGGCAGCAGTTGGGGGATGCGCTCCGCGACGTTGTGTTCGGTCAGGCTGACCAGCCGCGCCGTGCTGCCTGTCGATCGAACCAGCCCGCCCGAGGTCCGCGTGTCCTCGGCGGCCACGACCGTGGCCACCCGGAGCGTCTCGGCAGCGCGGGGCGTCAGGTCGCTCATATTTCCGATGGGCGTAGCCACGACATAAAGGCCGGCATGCCAGGCAGTCATCGAGGTGCCCGATAGGCGGTATTGCACATAACTGAATCCTTGAAACGGATTTGTGTTGACCCGTTGTGAGTGCGGCTTCTACACTCGATCCAACACCGCGGCCGCCTCCAGGGGCCGTGACTCCATCCCCGGGAATGCGCTGACTTGAGTACTGCTGTCAACCTCTCCTCCGCCGCCTCCGATTCACCGGAGAGCGGCCCTGCGCCGTTTACCGAGAATGACGTCGCCGCCCCCAAGTTCAAGCAACTTCGCCGCGCCTACGGGTTTGACGAGGTCGCCATCGTTCCGGGCGACGTCACCGTCAACCCCGAACTGACTGAACTCGGCCTCGATATCGGGGCGCACCACTTCGAGATTCCTTTCCTCGCCTCGGCGATGGACGCCGTGGTCGACCCGAACTTCGCCATCGCGATGCACAGGGCGGGTGGTCTCGCCGTCCTCAACCTCGAAGGCGTCTGGACCAAGTACGACGACCCGACGACCATCCTCCAGCAGGTTGCCGCGGCCAGCCGCGATGAAGCGACGGCGATCCTCCAGGAAGCCTACCAGCAGCCAATTCGCGAAGAGTACATCGCCAAGCGCATCCACGAGATGAAAGCCGGCGGTGCTGTCGCGGCTGTGTCGCTTACCCCGATGAACACCAAGAAGTACGCCGCCCTCCTCCAGGATTCGGGCGCCGACATCCTCGTGGTCCAGAGCACCGTTACAACCGCCCGCCACGAATCGACCAGCGCGGAAGGGCTCCGCTTCGACAAGCTCTTCAAGAACATCCACATCCCGGTGGTGGTCGGCAACACCGTTGGCTTCAAGGCCACCCTCGAAATCATGCGAACCGGCGTGGCCGGCGTGCTGGTCGGAGTAGGCCCCGGCGCCGCCTGCACCAGCCGCGAAGTGCTTGGCATCGGCGTCCCGCAGGTCACCGCCACCATCGATTGCGCCGCGGCCCGCGACTTCTACCTCAAGGAGAGCGGCCGCTACGTCCCGATCATCACCGATGGCGGCATCCGCACCGGCGGCGATGTCTGTAAGTGCTTCGCCTCGGGCGCGGACGCGATCATGATGGGTTCGCCCTTCGCCGCCACCACCGAGGCCCCCGGCCGCGGCTACCACTGGGGCATGGCCACCCCGCACGCCAACCTCCCGCGCGGCACCCGCGTCGCCGTCGGCGTCAACACCACCCTCCAGAAGGCCCTGTACGGCCCGACCAGCCGCACCGACGGCACCGAGAACCTCGTCGGCGCGCTCCGCACTGCCATGGGCATGTGCGGCGCCCGCACGATCCGCGAATTCCAGCAGGCCGAAATGGTCATCGCCCCGGCGATCAAGACCGAAGGAAAGATTTACCAGTTTGCGCAGTCGCAAGCTTAGGTTTCCCGCACTCCTGCTTCTGCTGACAGCGGCCCTCGTCCCGGGGGCCGCTGTTTCTGCGTCACGCCCATCGCAGGCTGCGGCCGTCACGTGCATCTCCGTCACCTCCGACGGGCTGGCCCAGGCGGTCGAAGCGAGCGGCCTCATCCTCGTCGCGAAGGTCCGCCTGGAGTCGCCCGAAGGGCCCGCAGTGCTCGAACCGGAGGCCATCCTCAAGGGCTCGGTACCCAGCACGAACGTCGAGCTGCCGCTGCCCGCAGGCGAGGCGCCATGCGAACTCGCGGTCCTCACAGACGGGACGCGCGCATTGCTCTTCCTCTCGGTCGTGGATGGACGGCCGGAGTGGCCGGGCGCTCCCCAGGTATTCGACCTGGAGGACGGCTTCGCCATCCAGCAGGAGGACCTCGGCTTCGGCAGGGGCCCGGAGGTCGCCAGGGTCAACTCGATCCGCTCGATCACCGGTCAGTACGTGGTGCCCGCCGCCGATTCGAGCGAGGGCGCCGGGATTGACTGGGGAAGCACCGTGCTCCCGATGGGGGCAGTGCTGCTGGTGGTCTTCGGCATCGGCCTCGTGCTCATGCGCACCTGGCACCGGATCGACCCGAGCTAACGCCGGGCCGGGCTACCGGGCGAGACGCTCCAGGAACACCGCCAGGGCCTCGTCACGTTCCTCCAACACCGTGTCCGCCGCATCGAGCGCGTAGGCGTCGCTGTGTGGCATCGCCACGCCCAGGCCGGCCCACGCGAGCATCGCCGCGTCGTTCACACTGTCGCCAATCGCCACAACCTCGTGCCGATCGATCCCGAGGTCGGCGCAAACCAGCGAGAGCGCGTGGCCTTTGTTCGCTTCCGGTGCGACCGCGACCGTCACCTCCGGGAAGTCCAGGATGTGCAGAGCCTCCCCGTGGTGCGACACCAGCGCCCGGTGGATGCCGTTCGCCTCGGTCCTGGAGGAGATGACCCCAACGCCGGTTGGCACCACGCCCGAGTTCTCGGGGTCCGGGCGATACTCCGGCGTGATCCCCGAGACCACCCCGTAGTGGTCCGTTGCCTGGCTCCGCTGGGAAACGATGTAGCGCAGCGGATTGAACCACTCGTAGGCGCGTTCGATCTGGCGCGCGTAGTCGATGATTTCCAGGGCGGGGGCCCGGGCAATGGGAAATTCGTGCGTCATCGTTCCGTCGAGCAAGTGCACCGAGCAGCCCTGCTGGCAGATGACCGGCCCCGGGAGCCCCAGGTGCCGCGCGATCTTCGCCGTCCCGGGGAACATCCGACCGGAGGCCAGCACCACGGCGATGCCGCTGTCTCGCAACGCCGCCACTGCTGCCGAGACCCGTGGTGCGGGCGTGTGGTCGTGGCCGTAGTGCGCCGGGTCGATCAACGTCCCGTCGATATCGAGCGCGACCAGCTTCACGCCCATCGCGCGCACACAACCCGATCGATGCCTGATAGGTCCTTCACGGCCCAGGGCGTCACGCCATACGTTGCCAACATGGCCCCCACCTCGTCGGCCTGTCCGAAGCCAACCTCCAGCGCGAGAAGGTGTGGCCGCAGGCGGTCGGCGCAGTCATCGATGAGCCGCCGGATCAGGTCGTAGCCGTCCTCTCCGCCGTCGAGCGCCACGCGGGGTTCCCAGCGGCTAACCTCCGGCTCGAGCGCCTCGATCTCCCACGCTGGGATGTACGGCAAGTTCGCCAACACCACGTCCGCGCGCGAGACGGCTGAGAGCAGGTTGCCCTGGATGAGCGGCAGCCATGGCGCGTACAGCGCCGCATTCGCGGACGCGAACCTGAGCGCGTCCGGGCTGATTTCCGTTGCGAGCACACGCGCGCCGGGCCGCTCGGCCGCGATGGACACCGCGACGGCGCCGCTGCCGGTCCCGGCTTCCGCCACCACGGCCCGGGGGTTGCCGTCCAGCTCCTCCAGTCCGAGCCCAACCAGCAGCTCCGTCTCCGGGCGCGGGATGAGGACGCCCTGCCCGACGCCGAAGCTGCGCCCATAGAACTCACGGTGGCCGGTGATGTAGGCAGCAGGCTCGCGATGCGTCCGCCGCTCGATCCACTCCTCGAAGCGCCGGGCTTCCTCTGCACCCAGGGCACTTCCAGTGAAGAATGCCGACCGCGAGATCCCCGCCGCCTCGCGGGCCATCAGCTCGGCCTCGAAAGGCGCATCCGCAATCCCGGCCTCGGCGAGCCTCCCGGAGGCTTCTGTGGCCGCCTGTCGGGCATTCACTCCAGGTTCTCGAGGCGCCCGGCCTCGACCGCCGTCGCGACCGCGTCGATCATGTCGTCCAGGGTCCCGTCCATGCGGTCCGGGATGTTGTGCACCGTCAGGCCCACGCGATGGTCCGTGATCCGGTCCTGGGGGAAGTTGTACGTGCGGATCTTCTCGCTGCGGTCGCCAGTGCCGACCTGGGTCTTCCGCTCGGCGCTCAGCT
>CAUJEQ010000059.1 GCA_963169135.1 Chloroflexota bacterium | reverse complement strand
CGGATGTACAGCTCGTCGTCGGTCATGGGCGTGTCAGATCTCCCCGATCCGCAGCGTGCGGGATACGGCCAGGCGCGAATAGACCGTGGCAAGTGACAGGATTGTGCAGATGAACACCACCGCCAGCAAACCGTACACGGTTAGCACCGATGGCCAGCTTACCTGCGAGACGAGCGGCGGGACCGGATCGTCGCCAGATTCCGTCACGCCCAGGTAGCCAATCATGAGCCGCCCAAGCGGGAACCCGAGGAACGTCCCGACCACCACCCCGCCGACGATGACGAACATCTGCTCGAAGCTCACCAGCCCGAGCACCTGCTTGTTCGAATACCCCATCGTCCGCAGGATGGCGAATTCCAGCGATCGCGCCTGAACCGCCAGTGTGGCGTACACCGCGAACCCCAATCCCGTCAGCAACAACACCGCCGCGAAACACAGGAACAGGATGCCTTCCCAGCTCGCCGCCACCAGCGGGTCCGCCCCCTGCTCCGCCCGGATGTCCCGCCGGTCGAAGTAACCGTCCGCGGTGACGCCCAGCGGCTGCAGCACGTCCCGCGTCATCACCCCGGGCTTCGCCTCCGACATCCACGCTTCGTTGACGTAGACCGCATCGCTCAGCGCCGGCACGGTCGCGGCAAGCTCCTGAAATGCCGCCAGGTCCGCCACCAAAAGGTCGTCCTGGCGTTTCGGGTCATGCCCCGGGAAGAGCGCGAACGATCCCACGATCTTCGCCTGCACGTACTGGCGGTTGATGTACAACGTCACCTCATCACCGACACGCGCCTCACCCGAAGACAGGAAGCTGTCTGCGGCGAGGATCGGCAGCGGCCCCGGCGCCCGGCGCAACCGCAGCCCGAACAGAGGCGCCGAACCGCGCCCCCGCGTGAAGGCTATCCGCGCCGCCGTCGTCCCGTCGCGCCCAAGCTCCTCAGCAAACGAGATCCCGCCGGGATCCCCAATCGAGCTTCCGGTGATCAATTCGTACCGGTCGATCGAGTCGAACGGTTCGATCACGTAGCCGTTCGAAAATCCCGTGGCGAACACCTCCTCAGACAGCTCCGCGTCCGCAGTGACCTGGATGTCGTCCACCAGCACCGAGATGCGCACCGGCACCTGCGGGGCCGTACCCGTCGCCCGCACGTAGACCGACTCGACCTCCTTTGGCGTCGAAAGCGAAAACTCCATCGCGGGGTTGAAGCGGAGCTGTGCGGGCCGCGCCAGGTCGGCCACAAAGAAGCGCCAGCCATCCGGACTGGACTGAGGCGCCGGGTCCAGCGTGTACTCCCACATGAGCCCGGACGCGTCGCGCAGCCGCATGCCGATGCGGGCCTGCTGTTGCGCAAGCGGGAGTTGCGCCCACACACCGATGTACCGTGCCCCGGCCGGGACCTCCTGCGCTCCCGGGCGCTCAACATCGCCAAGCGGCAGCCGCTCCAGCAGTTCGCCGAGCTCCGGACCCGCGAAGTCGTCGCGCCAATAGGCAACCGACTCGAACTCGCCGGGCACCACCCCCAGCACGGTCACCGTCAGGCTCCGGAACGTGCTGATGCTGTAAGAGCCCTGCTGCCGCGCGACCGGTGTCACCACATCGGCCCCTGTCGCGGCCTTCACCCGCGCGACGAACGTGTCGATCGAGAGGTTCGACGGGCTCCGTACGCTCTCGAGCCGCGATGGCGCCCCGGCTTCGAAGGCGGACCGGTCGTCGTAGCCACGCTCAAGGGTGGCCCGGTACCCGGCCGCGAACATCCCGACGGCCGTCGCCAGCAACAGCAACAGGATCAGCCGGCTGTAGTGCATCGGCGCGCGTGTCATCCGCGAGAGGCCCAGCGCCATCGTCGCGCTGTCGAAGCGCCGCGTCCCCCATGCCGCCACCCGCAACACCACCGGGAACAGCCGCAGGAACACCAGCGCGACCATCAGCATGAACAACGTCGGTGAAAGCAGCAGTAGCGGGTCCGCCGAGAGGTCGCCGAACAACCGCTCCGTGACCAGCGAGCCCCGCTCCCGCAGCTGGTAGAACAGGAATGCGCCAATCCCCACCAGCACCAGGTCCAGGTAGTAGCGCAGGAACACAGGCTGCGTCTGGGGCCGGGCCAGCGAGTGCTTGTAGTCGATCGTGCTGTTGCGCGCGGCCCGCCACGCCGGGAACAGCAACGCCAGGAACGCCGCCGCCGCGCCGCCAGCCGCCAGCCCGAACGCCGCCCGCGAAAGTGGCACATCGAGCCGGGCGTTGCCGCTCAGGCTCTCGAACGGCGGCGTGTAGCCCAGGACACCGATTCCCGCCGACGCGATGAACGGTCCCGCAATCGCCGCGAACCCGCACACCAACAGCCCCTCGATCGCGTAGATCGCCACAACCTGCATCGGGCTCCCGCCCCGGCTCCGCAACAACGCAATCTCGCCCGCCTGCCGCTCCACCAGCATCGTCGAGACCATCACCAGGTAGTAGATCGCGATGCCCACCACCTGCAGCATCAACGCGAACAGCGGCAGCCGGGTGAAGAACAGCTTCGTCCGGTAGTCACCCACAATCTGCCCGAGCTTCGACTCCGTGATCGCCCCACTCACACCCTCGCGCATCGCGAAGTCGAACGCCTTCATCCGCTCTTCCACCTGCCGGGCGTTGCGCGCGTTGATCTTGTCGATGTCCACGAGTCCGTAGGTTTCGAGCGTGCTGTCCATGTCCGTCAGGTAGCCGGCGACCGTCTCCACCACCGTCGCCTCCGCCACCCAGAACGGATACGTGTCCCACGAGGTTGTGTCGTTCACGAACCGGTCGGTCCTTCCGAACCAGTACGGCTCCGAGAGGTCGTTTGGAGCCAACAACCCGACGATGGTCACCGCAACGGGCTCCACGTCTTCGCGCCAGAAGGGGTGCAGGTCGAACGTGTCGCCAATTGCCAGCCCGAGCTGCTGCGCGGCCTCTTGCCCGATAAGCACCTCGATCTCGGGCCGCGTCGTGAACCGGGGCGCACCAGGCAGCCGCCCCTCCACCAGCCGCGTGTGATCTTCCAGCTTGTCGGCGAACTGGAAGTGCGCCCGCGGCCGCCCTTCATCCTCGGGCACCGGCTGGCCGGGTCCGGTCAGGTAGAACGTGGCCGAGCGTCCGTAGTGGATGCGCTGGCCGAGTATGTCGCCGGCGTGCCCGTCCAGCACTCGCTCAACGGTCTCGCGCCGCACCTCGTAGTCTGGCACCCCCGGGCGCCCCGAGATGATCACCCGGATGTTCCGTTCGAGCGGGTCGGCGTTGCGCAACGTGTGCCGCAATCCCAGGTCCCGGATGGCATCGGAGTAGAGCACCACGCTCGACATCAGGGCAGCCGACATCACCACCCCTACCACGACGGTCGACAGGAGACGGCGGTTCGCAAGGCTGCGACGGATGACCATCCGCAGGATGGTGGCAACGGTACCCATGAGCGTGTGGCGGCGAGACTATCAGGCCCGGGCCCGCGGCGGCAAAGTGCGAGCCCCGCTGTAAAGGGCACGGATGCTTTCCGGCGCGTACCGGGCACGCCAGTGTAGAGTTTCCCGCGATGCGGAACCTCATTCCCACCTGGCGGCTGTTCGCCCGCAGAAGCGGCAAGAACTGGCGGCTTCTCGCCGTCCTGGCCCTCGGCATGGTCATGTCCGCCTCATTGCTCGCCGCCGGCCCCGTCTACGCGCGCACCATGGCCGACCTCGGGCTCACCTTCGCCGTCCGCGACCAGCTCAGCGAGAGCCCCGGCAACCGCGCCGAGTTCCGCTTCGTCGCACTCGGCACCGACGAGGGCACCGCGCTCCGCGAATCCATCGAGAACCGCATAGATGAGCGCATCGGATGGTTCGCCGCCTCAACGTCGCGCTACCTCCGCACGGCCCGTTTCGCCATCGCTCAGGAAGGCGAACCGCCCCGCGAACCGAACCCGCTCGGCGAGCTCCAGTCGCTCACCGGCTACGAGTCCCACGTCCAGGTCCTCGAAGGTACGCTGCCAAGGGCCACCGGCCCGGGCGAACCGATCGAAGTTGCCATCAACCGGGCCTCCGCCACCGCCGCTCGCCTCTCGGTCGGCCAACAGCTCCTCCTCGCCGAGGACTTCGACACCTGCGAACGCGAAATCCCGAGCGAGGACCGGCCACCGCCGCCTCCCTGCACCCCCACCGCTGCTGTCCGTTATGTCCTGTCAGCAGTTGTGACCGCGATCATCGAACCCCTCGACCCCGAGGACCCGTTCTGGATCATCCCGGTAGGGCGCTACTTCGATCCGTTCCGCCTGCTCCCCGAGAACGGGCCTGTCGCTCCCATGTTCACCGCCGAGGAGACCATCCTTGGCGCGTTCGGGTCGATGCATCCCGCCTACCAGGCCACCACCGCCTGGCACACCTTCGCCGACCCCAACAAACTCTCACGCACGAACTTCGAACGCGCCCGCGAAGACCTTCGCGCGCTCTACAACGAGTTCGAACCTATCGGCGGCGCCTCTTACAGCCCCCTCACCACCGTCCTCCAGCAATACGGCCGCGACCAGCAGTATCAGCAGGCGCCGCTCACCATCCTCCTGCTCGAAGTCTCCGCTGTCGCCATCTTCTACGTGGTCCTGGTCGCCCTCGTCATCGTCGAACGCCAGGCCGACGAGATCGCCCTCCTGCGCAGCCGCGGCGCCACCACCCTCCAGGTGGGCGCCATCTACCTTGCCGAGGGCCTCGTCCTGGGCGCCCCCTGCCTCCTCGCTGCCCCCTTCATCGCGGCCGTCGCCACGTCGGGGCTCGGCCTCACACCCACCTTCCACGACGTGAACGGCGGCGACCTCCTCCCCGCGCAGATACCGCTGAGCTCCTTCGCCTGGGCGGCCGTCGGCGTCGGCCTTTCGATCGTCGCCCTGGTTGTGCCCGCCCTCGTCGCCGCCCGCAAGAGCGCCGTCGTCCGCCGCCGCGAACAGGCTCGCCCCGGCGTCTCCATCCTCCAGCGCTACTACCTGGACATAGCCCTGGCAGGCGTCGCCGCTATCCTGCTCTGGGAACTCAACGAGCGCGGCAACGTGTTCACTCCTTCCCCCACCGGCGGCGTCTCATCCGACCCCCTCCTCCTCGCCTCCCCGGCAATCCTCGTCCTCGCGGCCTCGGCGCTCCTCCTGCGCTTCTATCCCATGCTCCTCCGCATCGGGGCGCGACTCCTCGGCCGGAACGCCCCGCCGGCGCTCACCGTCGGCCTCTGGCAGGTCGCCCGGAGCCCCGGCAACTCCGCCCGCCTGGCCCTGCTCCTCACGACCGCCGTAGCCGTCGGCACCTTCGCAGCCAGTTACGCCGAGACCGCCTCGCAGACCTACGACGAACGCGCCCTCTACCAGTCCGGGGTCGAACTCCGGGCTGCCGCCATCGGCAGCGGCAACATGGGCCTGGACACGTCCGCGGTCGACGCCGCTCTTGGCGATCTTCCCGGTGCCGCCTCGGCCACCTCGGTTGTGCGGATCATCGGCGCTCCCGGCACCGCCGGGATCTCGGGCAGGATCTTCCAGGTTCTCGGTGTCGACCCCGACAAGGCCGCGACTATGCTCTGGTTCCGCGACGACTTCGCCGACCGTTCGCTGCGCGAGCTCATGGCCACCCTCGGTGCGCCCGAACCACTCCGTGGCCGGCCCCTCCCGGCCGGAACGACGGGCATCCGCCTCAGCGTCAACCTCCCCGAGACCAACGCCCAGATGACGCTCTGGTCGCGCGTGAAGGACCGCGACGGCAACTACCAGATGCTCGACATGGGCCGCCTCGAAGGCGAAGGATGGCGCGAGTACTCCACCGAGATCCGCCGCTCCTACGAAGGCGCCCTTCCCGAACCGCTCACGCTCGTCTCCCTCGTCATTACCGAACCCTCGAACCGCTACAACGCCACCAAACTCGACATCCTCTTCGATGACCTCGTCGCCATCGGCGGCGGCACGGAAACCGTCGTCGATGCCTTCGACGATCCCCTGCCGGCCTGGGGCCCGATCCCGGCCCGGGTCTCCACGCAGGATGTCTACGAGGTCGCCACAAGTGGCGCCGTCTCTGGTGCCGCCGGCAAGCTCACTCGTGCCGCCGGACAGAGCAGCCCCGTCTGGGGTCTCTACCCGGCCCAGGGCAACATCCCCCTTCCCGTTCTCGGCAGCGAAGCGTTCATCGGGGGCACCGGCATCCCCGTCGGCGGCACCGGGTTCATCGAAGTCGCCAACGTCCTCGTCCCTGTTCGCGTGACCGCCTCGTTCCGCCTCTTCCCGACCCTCAACACCCTCGAAGGCCCGGCCGTCGTCTTCAACCGCGACCACCTCCTCACCTGGCTCGGCATGGCCAACGTCACCACCCTGCCCGGGCTGAACGAAGCATGGCTCTCCCTCGAACCGGGCGCAGACGCCGACGCCCTCGCCGTTACACTCGGCCTCGACCCCTTCGACCTCGATAACACCACCGACCGCGAGACCGAGCTCGCCCGCATCGCCAGCAACCCGCTCATCGCGGCCGGTGGCGCGGGCATCCTCTACCTCGCCTTCGGGGCGGTCCTGCTTATGGTGGGCGCGGCGCTGCTCGTCTCGCTCTGGGTGTCCGTCCAGCGCCGGCGAGGAGAGTTTGCCGTCCTCCGCGCGATGGGCCTCTCCCGCGGCCAGGTAGTCCGCCTCCTCGCCTTCGAATATGCCATCGTCGCCGTCCTCGGCCTCATCGGAGGCGCCTACCTCGGACGGATGGTCGGCTCCCGCATGCTCTCGTTCCTCAACGTCGATGAGGACGGCCATCCCGCCGAACCGGCGTTCATCCTCCAGACCGACTGGCTGATGGTCCTCGCCGGGGCGGCAATCGTCCTGGCCGTCTTCGCCTTCGCGCTGGCCATCGCGGGCAGGCTCATCAGCCGCACCTCCGATGCCCAGGCGCTCCGCACGGAATAGCTCAGTCGGGGTTTGTGTTCGCCAGGACCAGCACGCCCCGCGAAACGTCGGGGCTCCCATCGGCGGCCCGGTGGAACGCCACCCGGTCGCCGGGCCGAACCTCACCCACGGTGCCGGCTCGCAACAGCCGCACCGGCGCGCCCGGGTCGACTTCGATCGTCGACTGCCCTGCCTCTGTCTCCACGTAGCCGATCTTCCCGTCGAAACGCTCCACCACCCCCGAGACCACCGGCCGTTCGCGAACGTCGCGCGAGGGCTCGTGCCCGCCGAACTCGTCCGCCAGCGGCACGAACTCCGCGTCCAGCACCTCCGTCCCGTTCGCTGGCGCGAATGCCAGCAGATGGATCGAAAAGTTGCGCACCTCATTCGGAATGGCGATGACGTTCACCACCAGCGGCGCCTGCAGGTCTTCCAGCGTCGCCGGCTCGAGCAGCCACACCCGCGCATCGGCCCCGAGCGCCACGTCGATCGCGGTCGACTGCTGTCCGCCGCCCGAGACCACCCGCAGCACGCCACCGTCGTTCCGCTCCACATCGAACGCAACGTAGGTCAGCCCTGGTGGGGGCACGAATGCCGCGGCCGGGGGAGGCGCGTCCGACTCCGCCGCCTGCCGCGCGAACAGCAACACTCCCGCCACCGCGGCGACGAACACCAGCACCAGCGCCGCCGGCACGAGCCACGCCAGCCTGGGCGAACGGGGAGCTTCAGCGGGAGAAGAAACCATCGCCGCCGATGGTAGTCGAATCGCGGCAGCCGCGCCGCCCGGCGTACACTCTCCCCACCACCCGAGCGAGGCTGCCCGTGATCCTGCCGTTGAATCGTGAGTTCCCGCCCGTCTTCGACGGCCACGAGGACTTCATCACCCAGATCAAGCCTCGACGCGCCATCTTCGGCCCGGCCGGAGGCCGCGACTTCTTCGAGGACGGTGGCGGCCCCGCCGAGGATGCCCACATCGAGCAATCCAAACGCGGCCACGTCGACCTCCCCCGGGCCATGCGCGGCGGTCTCGGCGGCTGCTTCACTTCCATTTACCTCTCGAACGAACGCGCCGAGTACAACGCCCTCGCCTACGCCATGGACGAGATGAACGATGTCTTCCGCATCGCCGACCGCTCCGAGGGCCGCTTCCGCATCTGCCGTACCGTCGACGACATCCGCGCAGCCTGGGCCACTGATGCCTTCGCCTCGGTCTTCATGTTCGAAGGCGCCGATCCCATCTCCTCCAGCCTGAAGGAACTCCGCGTCTTCTACGAGGCCGGCCTCCGCTGCCTGGCGCCAACCTGGAGCCGCTCGACCATCTTCGCCCATGGCGTCGCCTTTGGCGGCAACCTGCCCGAGACGGGCCTGACCGACCTCGGCCGCCAGCTCGTCCACGAATGCGACCGGCTCGGCATCATCCTCGATGTCTCCCACATCAACCCCGCCGGCTTCTGGGACATGCTCGCCGAATCGCGCAACCCCATCGTCGCAACCCATTCGAGCGTGAAGGCCATCTCGCCCCACGTCCGCAATCTCGACGACGGCCAGATCAAGGCCCTTGCGAACAAGGGCGGCACCATCGGCATCAACTTCGCCAACATCTTCCTCAGGCCCGACATGCAGGGGAACACCGACACCGCCCTCGACGTTCTCGTCAGCCACTTCGACCACATCGTGAACCTCGTCGGAGATGAGCACGTCTCCTTCGGCACCGACTTCGACGGCACCGACATCCCCGCCCTCGTCGGCGACGCGACCGGACTCCCGGTGGTGCTCCGGGCGCTGAAGGCGAAGGGCTACTCGGACGCCAGCCTCGAACGCATATGCAACGGGAACTTCCTGCGGGTCGCCTCCGGGGTCTGGAAAGCCTGATGACCGCCACCTGGGCAGCGCACACCGACACCGGCCAGGTCCGCACCGAAAACCAGGATCGGGCCCTCGCCATCGAATTGCAGGGCGGCGCGATCCTGCTCCTCGTGGCAGACGGGGTCGGAGGCTCCGCCGGCGGCGCCCTCGCCAGCCAGGAATCCGCCCGCGTCGTCCGCGAGGTGTTCGAGGAATTCGCCGGCGCCGCCCCCTACTCCGGGCTCCTGCTCACCGCCGTGAACCTGGCCAACGAGCGCGTCCGCTTGCTCCAGGAACAAAAGCCCGAGTTCGGCAACATGGCCACCACCCTCGTCGTGGCCGTCATCGAGGGTGCCGCCGCCAGCGTCGCCAACGTCGGAGACAGCCGCGGCTACCTCTTCCACATGGGCAAGCTCGCGCAGGTCACCGAGGACGATTCCTGGGTCGCCGGCGAGGTCCGGTCGGGGCGTCTCAGTCCGGCAGAGGCCGACACCCACCCCTGGCGCAACGTCATCACCCGCGGCATCGGCGTGGACGATGCCGCCGAACCGACCGTTACCCCCCTCGTCCTCGAAGCCGGCGACGCGCTCCTGCTCTGCACTGACGGCCTGTTCAAAATGCTGCCGGACGACGAGATCACCGGCATCCTGATGGGCGCACGAGACGCCGGACATGCCGCGCGGGCGCTGGTCGATTCGGCCAACGCCCGCGGCGGGGTGGATAACATCGGAGTCGCGCTCTGGATGGGCGAGCCGCTCTCCAGCCAGGTTACGCTTCGCTGATCGTCACCGATGAGATGCTCACCGGGTCCACCGGGCGGTCCTGGGCTCCGGTCGGCGCCGTTGCGATGGCGTCCAGCACGTCCTCGCCGGAAGTCAGCTTCCCGAAGATCGTGTAGCTCGGCGGCAACGGGTAGTCCGCGTGCATGATGAAGAACTGGCTGCCGTTCGTGTTCGGCCCGGCGTTCGCCATTGCCAGCGTGCCCCGCAGGTACTGGCGGCTCACCGGCTCATCGTCGAAGCGGTAGCCCGGCCCGCCCCGGCCCGTGCCGGTCGGGTCGCCCCCCTGGATCATGAATCCCTTGATGCAGCGGTGGAAGATGACGTCCTCGTAATATCCGTCGCGGGCAAGAAAGACGAAGTTGTTCACTGTATTCGGCGCATCCGCGGGAAAGAATTCGGCGGTCATCGTCCCCGCCGAGGTCTCGATCGTCGCCGTGTACGTCTTCGCCGGGTCGATCACCATTTCGGGCGCGTTTGGGTATTGCTTGGCCATGGGGCCTCCTGCGTGGTTCTTCCCTCCAGACTAACCCGCGTGGCCTAAACGCGCTGGCCGGTTGCCCCCACCCACACCCGGCCCGGACAATGGCGGGTACGTGACCACTCCCGGCAACTCCCAACCGCGCCCGCTGGTCCTCGTCGGAGGCACCGTCTTCGACGACGGCGCCCGCACCTTCCGGCGCGCCGACGTAGTCTGCCGTGAAGGCCGCATCGAAACCCTCGCCGGAACCGCTGCCGTCCCGGAAGACGCCCTCTCCCTGGATTGCTCCGGGAAGTACCTCATCCCCGGCCTCATCGACTGCCATGTCCACATCACCGGCAGCGGCGACCCGACCGAGCTCAGCACCGCCAACTCCACGCCCCTCGCCACCCGCGCCTGGCGCGCCGCCCAATACGCCGAGCAGACCCTGATGGCCGGGTTCACCACGGTCCGCGACCTCGGCGCCGCTGACCAGCTCAACATCCATCTTGCCAGCGCCATCGAGACCGGCCTCCTGCGCGGGCCGCGCATGCTCGCGGCCGGCCTCGGCGTGACCATGACCGGCGGCCACGGCAGCGGCTTCATCGCTGCCGAAGCCGACGGCCCCGACGCCGTGCGCAAGGCCGTCCGCCAGCAGCTCCGCGCCGGAGCATCCGCCATCAAGCTCTTCGCCAGCGGCGGCGTCATGACCCCCGGCGTCGACCCGCGCTCGCCCAGCTTCACCGAAGACGAGCTCCGCGCCGGCGTCGAGGAGGCCCACAAGGCCTTCCGCATCGTCGGCGCCCACGCGCAGGCCACCGAGGGCGTCAAGAACGCCATCCGCGCCGG
>CAUJEQ010000058.1 GCA_963169135.1 Chloroflexota bacterium | reverse complement strand
GGCGGGATCGTCATAGCTGGCCGCGCCTCCGCATCTCGAGCTGGCGGCGCATCATGTAGCGCGCGATGACGTCGCGGTCGCCGCGGGCGATATCGGTGAATTCGCAGTGAACGCGGTGCATGCGGTTGCCCGGTGCAGGCTCGCGAGCCTGGGTAACGCGCATGCGGGCGTGGATCTCGCCAGCCTCGGGGAGAAGGGCGTGAAGACCGAGCCGCTCGCCGGCAAGCATGAGCTTGCGGGTCGTGATGCAGCAGCCACCTTCGCTGATGTCGACGATGATGCCCTCGACGGGCTCCTCGGAGGAGGGCTCGGACGCGTCGATGACGAGGCGATAGAGTGACTCCGGCTTGATGGCGGCGGGAAGGCGGAAGTTGCGGCGGCGCTCGGTGCTTTCGACGGTGGCGGGCAGGCGGAGGTACTCGTGCATGCCATCCGGGCTATGGCCGACGACCTCGGTGACGAACAGCCAGCGCTTTTGCTGATGGATGTAGTGGGCATGGACCAGGGTGCCAGCAGGGAACGGCCGCGGGCGGAGGCCGCGCATGGGGACGAGAACAGCGATGCGTTCGTGGTCGACATCCTCGACGCGGGTGACGTGGGTCTCGCCCTCGCGACCGGAGGAGACATCGAGCCGCAAGGTGATACCGGGCAACAGTCCCTGAGCCATGAAGGGATTCTTACGCGGTGGCAACGAGGCGCCCATTGGTCGTCTCCCGTGAACTCGTAGTGAAGACCCCTGATGCGAGCGTGAGGGGGTCGGCAACCTCGATGCCGGTCGAAACATCGCGTCCCGAAGATAGGAATGCCAGGCCGAGCTGTGCCTCCATCACGAGGGAGAGGACCGGTGCCAGACCGGTGACCATGTCGGTGTGGGTGACCACGGCGCCCGAGCAGGCGGCCATGTCGAACGTAGCGAACTGGGCATCAAGGGTGGCGCTGTGCCAGTGGGCGGGCATCGCCACGTAGGCGAAGTGGTCGACGGCGGGGATGGGCGGCGGCGCCCAACGGCCCGGGGGCACATCGACGAAGATGCAGGCTCCCCTGGGTGCGCGGGTGACAGCGTGGACGAACTCCTGGGGCGAGAAGGCATCGAAGACGGGGATGCCGATGGCCTCGCCGTAGGCGTGGACCTGGGCGGGGCCGCCCGTGTGGGAGGTGTCGGCCGCGACGAGGATGGCGGTGCGACCGGCATCGGCGCAATCGAGGGCCATGCGCATGAGGGCGGTGGTGCGGCCGGCGCCGGCCGGGCCCTGGATGGTGATGATGGCAGTGCGGCCATCGACCGGATAGGCGGCCTCAAGGGAAGCGATGGCTGCTTCAAGCGCGCGGGCGGGGTCGTGCTCGCCGGGGGCTACCGCCGCGGCCATCCGGGCCGCTTCGACCGAGAAGCCGGCGGCGACGAGGAGCCCGGCCACTCCTGGCTCGACGGGAATGAAGCGTTCGCCCGGCGGGGTGGGGGCGGCGCTCCCGGCGGAGGGGCGCTCACGCGTGACGATGCGCGGGCGGGAGCCCCACTCGACGGGAGGCGGGGCGGGGACGGACCGGGGCGGCATGAACGGCTCGATGGTGTCTTCGACCAGCAGGTGCGAGAGCGGGGGAGACGATGGCGCCGCGACGAAACCTTCGAGCCAACCGGGCGCTGGTTGCTCCGACCGGGGGGCAGGGGAGGGAGGCGCGAAGGCGAATTCGCCGGCGGCGCCTTCGCGCGTGGCCAGGTCTTCGAGGTCGCCGACGGTGAGGGGCTTTCCTTCGTACTCTACTCGGGCGAGCGCACCTTCGATGGCCGAACGCTGCAGGGAGAGCGGAAGCCCGGGCTCGGCGGCGGCCGGTGCCGCGAGGACTTCGATGAGGGGGTCGGCGCCTTCGCGCAGGAGCGAGCGGGTGCGGACGATGACCGCATCGGGGCCGAGCTCGGCGCGGACGCGCGCGAAGATGCGGGTGGTGTCGTTACCGATGTAGCGCTTCGTTTCCAACGTTCACCTCGATGTTGCCGACGGATTCGACGACGGTTTGCGGCGTAACTTCCGCGAAGGAAAGGACGACGACGTTTGGGAGCCGCCGTTCGAGCAGGCGCCTGAAGGCGAGCCTGATGCGGGAGGAACAGAGGACGATGGGGTCGCGGCCGGCGCCGGCGACGCGCTCGACCTCGGTGCTGACGACGCCGATGAGGCGCTGGACCTGCCACGGCGCCAGGGCGACCTGGCTGCCGTGGTCACCCTGCTGGATGGCCAGGGCGATCTCGTCTTCGGTACGCGGGCCGACGGTGATGACGTGGAGCGTCCCGGAGTCATCGGCGTACTGGCGGCTGATCTGGCGGGCGAGGGCGGCGCGGGCGTACTCGGTGAGGAGGTCGATATCGCGGGTGACGCGTCCCTGGGTGGCGAGGGTCTCGCAAATCGTGACGAGGTCGCGGATGGAGACGCGTTCGGAGAGGAGGTTCTGGAGGACTTCCTGGACTTCGCCGACGGTGAGGGTGGTGGGTACGAGGTCCTCCACGAGGGCGGGGTATTCGCCGCGGAGGTTTTCGAGCAGGTTCTGGGTGTCCTGGCGGCTGAGCAGGTCGGGGGCAAACCGCTTGACGAGCTCCGTGAGGTGCGTGGCGAGGACGGACTCGGCATCGACGACGGTGTAGCCGAGGAGCTCGGCGCGCTCGCGATAGGCGGGGGTGATCCAGCGGGCCGGGAGGCCGAACGCCGGCTCCTGCGTCTCGATACCGGGGACATCACCTTCGGCGGTGCCCGGGTCCATGGCGAGGAACTGGCCGGGCTGGAGGGTGCCGCGGGCGATCTCGACGCCGCGCAGCTTGACGACGTAGGCGTTGGGCGCGTGCTGGAGGTTGTCGCGGACGCGGACGGTGGGAAGGACCACGCCGAGTTCGAGAGCGAGCTGCCGGCGGATCATGGTGATGCGGCGGAGGAGGCCGCCGCCGGCCTGTTCGTCAACGATGGGGATGAGGCCGTAGCCGACTTCGACCTCGAGGGGGTCGATGTTCATCATCTGGATGACCTGTTGGGGGCCGAGCTGTTCGGGTTCCGGTTCGGCGATCGGGATGGCGGCGAGGGCGGCGAGTTGCTCGGACTTCTGGGAGCGGGTGATGAGGTAGCCGCCCCCCGCGGAGATGCCGGCCACCATGAAGAACGGCAGTTTGGGGAGGCCGGGCATCATGCCGAAGATGGTGAGCATGGCGCCGGCGACGTAGAGCGGGCGGGCCTGGACGGTCATCTGGCTGAACATCTGGCTGCCGAGGTTGGTCTCGCCGGCGGCTCGGGTGACGATGATGCCGGTGGCAGTGGAGATAAGGAGCGCGGGGAGCTGGGAGACGAGGCCATCGCCAACCGTGAGGGTAGCGTAGATGTTGAGGGCGTCGCTGGCACTGGTTCCCTGCTGGAGTACGCCGATGCCGAGGCCGCCGATGATGTTGATGACGATGATGATGATGCCGGCGATGGCATCGCCCTTGACGAACTTGCTGGCGCCATCCATGGCTCCGTAGAAGTCGGCTTCCTGGCCGATGGCCTTGCGGCGTTCGCGGGCCTGATGCTCGTCGATGAGGCCGGCGTTGAGATCGGCGTCGATGGCCATCTGCTTTCCGGGCATGGCATCGAGGGTGAAGCGGGCGGCGACTTCGGCGACGCGTCCGGCGCCGTTCGTGATGACGACGAACTGGATGATGACGAGGATGAGGAAGACGACGATGCCGACGACCAGGTTGCCGCCGACCACGAAATCGCCGAACGACTCGACGACGGAGCCGGCGTCAGCCTGGAGGAGGATGAGGCGGGAGGTGGAGACGTTGAGCGCGAGTCGGAAGAGGGTGGTGATGAGGAGCAGGGAGGGGAAGACGGAGAACTTGAGGGGTTCGTTGGTGTAGACGGCGACGAGAAGGACGATCACCGAGGCAGCGATGTTGAGGGTGAGCAGGAGGTCCAGCAGCGCCGGCGGGAGTGGGATAATCATCATCCCGACGATGACGATGATGCCGGCAGCCAGGAGGACATCGGTCTGGCCGAGGAGGCGGCTCATGCCGGTGGTGGACGAAGCGGGCGCCCGGACGGTCACAGGTTACCTCCAGGGTTGGCGGCAGCCATGCGCCGGCGGGTGAACGGCTTCTTCGCGCGGAGGGCGTAGACCCACGCGAGGACCTCGGCGACGGCGTGGAAGAGGCTGGCGGGCACGTACTGGCCAATCGGGACGGCCTTATGGAGGGCGCGGGCGAGCGGCGGCTCTTCGAGGACCGGCACGCCGGCCTTGATGGCAACGTCGCGAATGCGCAAGGCGAGGTGGTCCTGGCCTTTGGCGACGACCATGGGGGCCTGCATGGAGACAGGGTCGTACTTGAGGGCGACGGCGAAGTGGGTGGGGTTGGTGACGACCACATCGGCAGTCTTCACAGCCGCGATCATGCGGTTCATGAGCTGCTGACGGCGGCGGCGGATGGCGGCCTTGATCTGTGGGTCGCCGTCGCTCTCCTTCATCTCCTGCTTGAGTTCTTCTTTGGTCATCATCAAGCGCTTGAGATGCTGGCGGCGCTGCCAGGCGTAGTCGGCGAGGGCCATGATGAAGAGGGCAGCGGTGGCGCGGATGGCGATATCGAAACCGAGTTTGGCGAGCCGGCCGGTGGCATCGGGGACGCCGAACTGGGCGAGCGATGCTATCTCGGCCATCTGGGCGGCGAGGGTGAGATAGACAACAACGCCGACGATGGCGAACTTGAAGAGAGACTTGGCGAGGCGGACGAGGCCTTCGGGCGAGATGATCCGCTTCACACCGGCTCCGGGGTTGACCCGGGAGAAGTTGGGCTTGAGTCCGGCGCCGCTGAGGAGAATGCCCGTCTGGGCGAGGTTGAACAGGACTCCGGCGATGGCGATGAGGCCAAGGAGGGGGAGCAGCGCCATGAGGGTGTACTGGTAGGTATCGCGGCCGTACTGCTGCGCGCTCTGGCGGGTGAGCTCCTGGTCGGTGGGGTTTCCGAGCCCCTCGTGGAGAAGGTCGCGCATGTTCCACCAGAGGTTGGGGCCGAACAAGCGGATGCCGACGACGGCAACCAGGAGTGCGCCGATCTGGACGACTTCCTCGCTCTTCGCGACGTTGCCCTTCTTGCGAGCGTCGTGGAGGCGTTTTGGAGTTGGGGCCTCGGTCTTTTCGCCTGCCATTTAGCGCGAACTCCCGAGGAGGATCTGGCTGGACCCGGCGAGGGACGAGCCGAGCACGCCGTTCATCAGGGTCATGGTGGCGGGCAGCGCGGCTCCGAGGACGAGGACGCCAATCCCGATCTTGATCGGGGCGCCGACGATGAGGACCTGCATCTGGGGGACCGTGCGCGAGACGATGCCCATGCCAACATCCGTGAGGGTGAGCGCGGCCATCACGGGCATGGCCAGGCGCACGGCGGTGACGGTGAGCCCCGCGATGAGGGCGGTGATCCCCGACGGGTTCATGGCAAAGGGGTCGAAGGTGCCGAGGGGGATGGCGCTGGTGGTTTCGGCCAGGGTCTGCACGACCATGTGGTGACCGTTGATGCTGAAGAACACGAGGGTCACGAGCAGGGAGTAGAACTGGTCGAAGGCGCCGAATTCGGTGCCGGTGATGGGGTCGAAGACGGCGCCGAGGCCGAAACCCATCTGGAGGCCGATGACCCGGGAGGCCATCTGCAGGCCGATGAAGATGACGTTCATCACCAGTCCGAGGGCAAGCCCGAACAAGGTCTCGCGGAGTGCATGGTCTACGAGCGTGCCGAATTGCTCGGGCGGGGCCGGCATGGTGTTGGCCTGGAGCGGGACGAGGACCAGCGCCATGAACACGGCGAACCCGACCCTGGTGTAGGCGGGGATGCCCTTGTGGTTGAGGAGCGGGGCGGAGACGAGCATGGCGGAGGTGCGGAGGAGCAGCAGGAGAAACGCGTAGGTGAACTGCGGCGAAAGGGTGAGCTCCATCGGATCAGCGGCCGTAGCTGGCCATGTTCGCGAACAGGCCGGCGGAGAAGTCGAGGAGGGTACCCATCATCCAGGGGCCGAAGATCAGCATGGCGACGAAGACGCCGATGAGTTTCGGGACAAAGGTAAGGGTGGCTTCGTTCACCTGGGTGACGGCCTGGATGATGCTGACGACGACTCCGATAACGAGGGTAGTGGCGAGGATGGGCGCTCCGACGAGCAGCGACACGGTGAGCGCTTCTTTCATGAGGCCCAGGACGACTGCTTCGTTCATGCGAAGCTCCCGACGAGCGACCCGACGATGAGGTACCAGCCATCGACAAGGACGAAAAGGAGGATCTTGAACGGGAGCGAAACGATGACCGGCGGGAGCATCATCATGCCCATGCTGAGGAGGGCGGAGGAGACGATGAGGTCGATGATGAGGAAGGGGACGAACATCACGAAACCCATCTGGAAGGCGGTCTTGAGTTCGGAGATGGTGAAGGCGGGGACCAGGACGTAGGTGGGCACGTCGTCGACGGTCTCCGGCTTGGGGGTGTTGCTGAGCTTGAGGAAGAGGCCGAGGTCCTGTTCGCGTGTCTGCTTGAGCATGAAGGTGCGGAGCGGGGTCTCGCCGCGGTTGTAGGCCTCCTGCTGTGTGATGGTCCCGTTGAGGTAGGGTTGGACCGCCTCCTCGTTGATGGTCTTGATGGCAGGAGCCATGACGAAGGCGGTGAGAAAGATGGCCAGCCCGATGAGCACCTGGTTGGGGGGGAGCTGGGGAATGCCGATGGCGTTCCGGACCAGCGAGAGGACCACGATGATGCGGGTGAACGATGTGACCATGACGAGGATGGCGGGGGCGAGCGAGAGGACGGTGATCAGCAGGAGGAGCTGAATCGCCGAGGAAACGTTCTGGGGGTCCTGGGCGTTGATCGTCGGGCCGCCAGCCTGCGCGGGCTGGCCGGTGGTCGACGTCTGAGCAACGCAGCCCGTGAGGGTGACCAGCGCAAGGCCGAGGGCGGCGAGCACGAGGAGGAGCCGGCGCCTTCGGTTGGGGCGGATGTGCTGGCGAAATCCCACGCGGGCCCCCGGAGAGGAAGTGGGGTTCAGCGTAGGTTCGGCGGTCTGTGCTCAATATTGGGGGAATCCCCCTCGGCCGGGAGCGAAACCCTCAGGGCGTGGCAGGGGCATCCCCGCATTCATCGGGGCGGTGCGCTGAGTGCCACGGATGCATGCCTGTAGGGCTGCGGGTCAGTCAGGGTCGAGGCCGATGACCGCATCGGA
>CAUJEQ010000057.1 GCA_963169135.1 Chloroflexota bacterium | reverse complement strand
TTGCTGAGCGGCGGAGGACTCAGAAGCGCCGTCACTCCGGGCCGTGGGCGCGGCCGTGGAGACCCGAGGGCCTGATCCGCCAGGCGTACACTCCCAACGCTTCGAAACGCGCCTGGAGCACCGTCGCCGCCCACTGCGGCGCATCCGCGAGCTTCCCCTCGAGTGCCCCGGCGAACGCGCCGTACTCCCCGGGGTCGGCGACATGTTCGAACGTTCCCTCCCCCACCACGCTCGCCCACTCCCATGGCCCGGTCATCACTGTGCTGTCGACCTGGAACCCCACGCGCGCGTTCCGCGCGGCCATGGCGGTCTTGCGGCCGGGCGTCGTCAATCCGCAAAGCGCACTTTCGTGCCAGGTATAGAAGACGGGCACCACGAACTGTTCGCCATCGGCGGCGAACGCGATGCGGATGATGCGCTCCTTTTCGAGCACCAGGTTGATCTCTTCGGTGGACAGGTCGCGGAATCCCATGGCGCGAACGCTACGGCAGAGTCCGGCGCCGGAAAAGGCGGCTCACCGCTCCACACCGGCCACCACCCGCCGTGCCTCGCCCGCCGCCATGTGCCGCGCCGCATCCATGGCAGGGTCGTTCTCAGTCCGCCAGGGCCGAGTACACGATCGCCCGCAGTTCGCGCCGGATGTTGTAGTGCGACGACGGCATCAGCTGCGTCATGAAGATGCAGACCAGGTCCTCGATCGGGTCGATCCAGAACACCGTGCTCGCCGCGCCGCCCCACGAGAACTCGCCCGGTGTGCCCGAGATCTGCGACTGCGACGGGTCGAGCGTGACCGAGAATCCGAGGCCGAAGCCGATCCCCGCGAACGTGGTTTCGGCCCAGCGCCCCTTCGCGTGGCCTGCCAGGTCCTTGCCATCGGGCAGATGGTTCGAGGTCATGAGCTCGAGTGTCTTTCGCCCGATGATGCGCGTGCCGTTGACCTCGCCGCCATTGACGAGCGCCTGGCTGAAGACCAGGTAGTCGTCGATGGTCGAGACAAGCCCGCCCCCGCCGGAGAGGAAGGTGGGCGGCGTGAGGTAGCTGCTCGTCGCCGGGTCATCGATGAGCCTGATGCCGCCGTCCGGCGCCACACCATAGTTCGCAGCCAGCCGGTGGGCTTTCGCCTGCGGTACGTGGAAGCCGGTATCGGCCATGCCGAGCGGGTCGAAGATGTTGGCCTGCAGGTAGTCGTCGAAAGGTTGCCCGCTGATGACCTCGACCAGGTAGCCGCAGATGTCGGTCGAGACCGAATAGTTCCACGCGTCGCCCGGAGAGAACTCGAGGGGCAATTCCGCCAGCGCCGCGACTATCTCGCGCAGGGTGCCGCGCGTCTCGATCTGGCCGATGGAGTTGTTGCGGTACATCGCGTCGACGTTCGTACGCTCCAGGAAGCCGTAGGTCAGCCCCGACTGGTGCGAAAGCAGGTCGCGGATGGTCATTGGGCGCGTCACGGGCTTCGTCACCATCGAAGGCCCGCTGCCCATGACATACACGCGCTGGTTCGTCCACTCGGGAATGTACTTGTCCACCGGGTCATCGATCTGGAACAGGCCGCGCTCATACAGCTGCATGAGCGCGATCGACGTGATCGGCTTGGTCATCGAGTAGATCCGGAAGATCGTGTCGCGCGCCATCGGCGTGTTGC
Source organism: Chloroflexota bacterium (assembly GCA_963169135.1). Lineage (GTDB taxonomy): Bacteria > Chloroflexota > Dehalococcoidia > Tepidiformales > Tepidiformaceae > Amarobacter. Next base: position 10,300 of record CAUJEQ010000057.1, on the reverse strand, counting down.
GTTCGCGGTCGGCCAGCCCGTACGCCGAAAGGTGCCCGATTTCTCCACCCCGCGCGACCAGGACAAGGGTCCCGGCCATCTTGCCGGAGTCGACGTACCCCTTGAGGTGAGCGTCGATGTAGCTCAGGCGGATGGGATCGAGACCCAAGTCGGTCGGGGCGGCTGTTTCGGCGATGGCCATGGGGGAATCCTCCAGCGAACTTGCGCCGGAGCGTACCAGAACCGGTCCCCGGGGTCAGACCGCGTCGACGATCCGGGGGAGCACGTCGCCGATCTGTTCGCTGATGACCTCGTGGGCGATCTGGTCGTATGGCGTGTCCTGCGCATTCAGGATGACAAGCCGGGCGCCGTTGCGGAGGGCCATTTCGGGGAGAAGCGCCACCGGGTACACCGTCAGCGACGTGCCGATGGCCAGAAAGCACTCGCACGCCGAAGCGGCGCGTTCGGCGCGTTCGAGGTCCTCTCGCACCAGGTTCTGCCCGAACGAGATGGTCGCGGACTTGAGGATCCCGCCGCAGGTCCGGCACGGCGGGTCCTCCTCGCCGGCCCGTACCCGGTCGAGGACGCGCTCGATGGGGCCGCGTTCCCCGCAGCCCATGCAAACGAAGTCCCGGACGGTGCCGTGGATCTCGATGATGCGCGACGGCGAGCTGCCAGCTTTCAGGTGGAGGCTGTCGATGTTCTGGGTCACCAGGGTGTGCAACTTGCCCTTGCGTTCGAGGTTCGCGAGAGCGATGTGGCCAGAATTCGGCTGCGCATCCGCCCAGCTGGTATTGGAGATGCGGTTCTGCCACGAGCGCACCCGCGAGTCGCGGTTTGCCATGAAGTTCTGGATGGTGGCGGCCCGCTCGGCGCCCGGGTTCTTGGTCCACACGCCCTGTGGGCCACGGAAGTCCGGGATCCCGGACTCGGTGCTGATCCCGGCGCCGGTGAGCACCACCGTGTACGACGATTCGCGCAGCCAGCCGGCGACGCGCTCGATGGTTTCCACGTCTGTCACGACAAGAAGGCTACCCGGACTGTCGGGAAATGCAAAGATTTTGTCGTTATCGATTGACGAGCGGCACCCCGTTTCGGTACTTTCCGCAACGGCGCGGGACGCCATTCCGCTCGTGGCTCCCGCCGATCCACTAGCCGGACGACTCAGTCTCCGGCCGCGAAGGCCCGGTGTCCGCTCCACCGGGCCTTCCCTATTTCCCGGGGGCCTTCAGTTCGGCCAACCGGCCCGCGAGGGAGGGCCCGTTGCACCTGCCGCCGTGCCCTTGCCACCGGGACAATCGGCGATGCGCCCATCCGCGCGGGGAGTTCGCATGTCCTACACCATCGAAGTCGAACAGCAGCCACGACAGCCGTACGTCGCGGTCCGCACGACCGTCCGCCTGGCGGATATCGGCCAGCACATGGGCATACTCTTCGGGCAGCTCTTCAGCTGGCTTGAAACCAACAGCGTGACGCCTGTCGGACCGCCTTCGGCGCGCTACCTGGCCGTCGGCCCCGAGGAGGTCGAGTTCGAGGTGGGCGTACCCGTCGCTGCCCCGGTCGAAGCGAGCGGTCCGGTTATCGCCGGGATCCGCCCGGCCACGACGGTCGCGAAGGCGCTGCACGTCGGGCCATACGATGGGATAGAAGCCGCCTACACGGCGGTGATGGAGTGGCTCGGCCAGAACGGCAAGCTCGTCACCGGTGCCATGTGGGAGGTTTACGAGACGGACCCCGAGCGCGAACCCGATCCGGCGAAGTGGCGGACCTGGGTGTACTTCCCGATCTGACGCCTCAGGCCCAGCCGCCAGCGAACGGGACGACCTGCCCGACCATGAAGTCCGAGGCATCGGAGGCAAGGTACAGCGCGAGTTCGGCCGATTCGCGCGCTTTGGCGAGCCGGCCGAGGGGGATGGCGGCCTCCATCCGGGCGAGCATCTCCGGGTCGCTCGTCAGCTCCGGCGGGTAGTAGAAGTTGTTCTCCACGTAGTTCTGGGCGATCGCGTTGACCTGGATGTTGTGGCGCGCCACTTCCAGCCCAACCGTCTTGATGAACGCGTTCTGGGCGCCCCGCGCCGCGACATACCCCGCCACGTTGGGAATGCCCCGTAGCGGTGCCGCGCTGGTGACCGCGACGATCTTCCCGTCCCGCTGTTCGATCATCCCGGGGAGGACGGCTCGGACAAGGCGCATCAGGGGATGGACCAGCGTATCGAACAGGGCCAGCCAGTCCTCATCGTTGATCGCCTGGACCGGGGCGCGGCGGGGCCTCAGCGCGAGGTTGGCAATGAGCACGTCGACCTGGCCCGCGGCTGCGACCACCCGCGCCGGCGCATCGGCGGGGACCAGGTCGCTGGAATCGGCGGTCACAACGGCGCCTTCCTCTCGGAAGAGCTCGCTGATTGCCGGGCCCATGTAATCGTCGGCCTGAGTGATGAGCACGCGCTTGCCCGCGAGTCTGCCAGCCATCTGCATCCCTCCCGTGATCAGGTGCCCGCAGGGCCCACGAACGTGATCTCCCGGCCGAGGGCGGAAAGCCCCAGCGAGTGCAGCAGCTCATCCGTCTTCCAGGCCATCACGTTGCCGCCGACCATGTCTCGGTAGATGCGTTCGAGCGGGCGGTTGCGGACGTAGGCGTGGGCCCCGCAGACGCGCATCGCCCCGGCCGAAACTTCCTCGCTCATGCGGCGCAGATGGTAGACGGTACGCACCAGGTGCCGCGTGAACGCCTGCGAGCTTTCGAACGGCGTCTCCAGGCGGCGGATGGTGTCGTAGAGCACGATGCGCCCGGTTTCGAGCCAGTGTTCCATGTTGCCGATGCCGAACTGGGCCCACGGCTGGTCGGCGCGGTAGCCCACCTGCGCACCGGCGGCGCTGGCCATCGGGCCAGCCAGGTAGCCGTGGCGCTCCTTCACGTAGTCGACCGTGAAGTCGAACGCGGCCTGCCCCAACCCCAGCCAGATGGCGAGGATGCCGAGCGCTCCCCGTGCCCGCATCTGCGTCTGCACGTTCACGACATTGGCCTGCGCCTGCAACACCATCCGCAGCATCGCCGCGGGGATGATCAGCACCTCGGATTTGGGCAGGCGCATGTTCTCGACCACGATGTCGTGGCTGGCGGTGCCCCGGAGCCCCATCGCGTCCCAGTTGCGCAGGTTGGTGATGCCGGGCGTGCTCAGCTCCGGGATGCTCAGGACCACGTCGGGCTCGTTCCCTTCCCCGCGGTCGATCTGGCCGCCCATGAGGGCGTACTTCGCGCCATCGCTCATGCTCGCGAAACCGGCCTTGCCCGAGCCCACCACGAAGTCCCCGTCGTCCGTGAAGCGGAAGCCGGCTTTGCGGTTGTCGACCTCGCCGGTGGGTACCGAGCCCGGCCCGCAGATGAGCGCGCCGTTCTGGCCCATGTCCTTCAGCACAGCGTCGCGGCGGGCAAAGGGCGGCATCGATTCGAGGAAGCTGGCGACGAGGATGTGCATATTGAGCGCGACCGCGGTCGAACCGTCGCCGTAGGCCACTTCTTCCATCACGCGCATCTGGGCCTCGGCGCTGATGCCGAGCCCGCCGATGGCGGGGGCGAGCGCCATCTGGGGAACCCGGAGGGCCTGGAGTTCGTCCAGGTTCTCGCGAGGAAAGGAGCCCTCGCGGTCGTAGCGGGCGGCGCGTTCGCTCCATGGCCCGCGGGCGAGGTCACGTACCTTTGCGATGAGGTCGAGTTCCCACTGTTCCATTCCGTCCGTTCGCTCCGTGTTCTTTGGCGTGGAGCGAAAGGGTATCGGATTTCGGGTCGTGCTGTGTTGCCGGCGCGCTACAGCCGCGGCAGCGGGATCCCCAGCGCTTCTTCCAGCTCGTCGATCGCGCTGGTGGTGTGATCGACCTTGATCGTGCGCATGCCGAGGGCCTTCGCACCCTTCAGGTTCGCTCCCATGTCGTCCAGGAACACCGCCTGGTGAGGCTCGATGCCCAGGTGTTCGCAGGCGATCTGGTAGATGCGCGGCTCGGGCTTGCGCACGCCCACGATCGCCGACTCGACCACGATGTCGAACAGGCTGTGGACGTCGATCCCGGAGGTGCGCCGCTGGGCCGGCTCCTCGCGCGCCACGTTGTTCGTGATGCTCCCGAGCTTCACCCGTCCACGCAGGTGTTTCACGACGGCCACCATTTCCGGGCGCTCGCCGAAGCCCTGGAAGAACCACTCGAGGAAGTAGCGACCGCTGGCGGCAGTCCCCGCTGGCTCGATGTGGCGGTCGAACTCGCCGGCGAAGCCCTCGGGCGTCAGCTCGCTCCGTTCGAAGCGCGACCACGGCCCGTCCTCGGGCCCGAAGATGGCGACGCGGACTTCGTCGGGGATGCCGTGTTCGCGGCAGAAGTCCTTGATGCGGGTAACGGGCGAGTGCGTCAACACCCCGCCGATGTCGAAGATGGCGGCCTGCAGCTGGGTCATGGCGAAAGTGTACCCGGGGGTGGCTTTCCGCTCAGTCCCCGCCCGTGAAGGCGACCGAGACCTTGCCCAGCCCGAACCCGTACTCCGCGATCACTGCGTCCCCCGGGGCGACCGGGAACGGGGCGATGTAGCTCCCGCAGATGATGCGGTCGCCCGCAAGGAGCCGCTCGCTGTGCGCTTCGAGCGCTGCCGCCACCAGCCGGACAATCTCCGCAAGGTCGGCCGGCACCCGTCCGGCGATGGGCCCGGCGGCGTGCTCGCCGTTCTTCAGCACCTGCGTCAGTGCCGCGCTGGCGTCAGCCGGGATGCCCCGGCGGCGCTCTCCCACGACCGTGCCCGCATGGAACATCGAGTGTTCGACGATCTGCGCGAGGCCATCTCCCGGGATGGCATAGTCGACCAGTTCGATGGCGGGCGAGACGCCGGCGATGGAGCCCCGAAGGGCGTCCAGGGGCGCATCTGCATCCACATCGGCCCCGATGTGGAGCATCACTTCGGCCTCGATGTGGACGCGCTGGCCCTGCCTGAGCAAAACGGCGGCGCCGGAGTCCACTGCCAGGCGGCCGTCGATCCAGCCGGCGGGCGGCGCGGCCAGCCCGAAGCGCTGCTGGGCGGCAGGGTCATTGAAAGCGACCTTCCAGCCGTAACGCTGGCCCCCCGCAGCCATTGCGGCATGGAAGCGCGCAAGCTGGGCCGCCATGCCGGGAACCGGTTCAGTCACCCGTTGACGCCCAGTTCGTTGCGGATCAGTTCGCAGACTTCGAAGGTGGGCCCCTCGGCCTGGAGGGTCGACTGCATCTTGTTGATTGTGACGGCGATCGAGAGCCCAACCGCCGGGTCGGCGAACGCGGTCGAGCCGCCCGCGCCCGGGTGGCCGAATGCGGTCCGCCGTGGCCCGGTGGCCCCGTGCCTTCCCATCACCTGGCCACCATTGAAGAAGCCGATACTCTTCGCGAGCGGAATCATGATGACGCGGTCGGGCGTGTCCACCTGGATGGCGGTCATCAGCGGGATCCGCTCCGCGGACATGAGGCGGACTCCGTCGACCTGGCCGCCGTTGGCCAGTGCGCCGTACATCCGGGCGAGCGCGCGGGCGCTGAAGTGCCCGTTCGCCGAAGGGATACACGCCTTCCGCACGTCCATGTCGTTGAAGTTCCAGCCCAGGTTGGGGCGCATCGCCTTGAACAAGTCGTGATCCGGCGGGATCTGCAACTGCGGCCGGCGTGCGCCACCTTCAGTGGCCTGTTCCTCGGCGGTCTGGAGCGTCGCCAGCCGGTCCTCCACGCCGTCCGGGATGCCGATGTACATCTCTTCCCCGCAGCCGAGCGGCCCGGCAATGTCCTCGGCCAGGACTTGCTTGATGTGGCGCCCGCTGGCGTACTGGATGATGCCCCCGACGACCCATGCGAAGGTCACGGCGTGGTAGCCGGTCGCGGTACCGGGGTCCCATGCGGGTGTGCCGTTTTCGATATAGGCCAGGCCGTTCTCCCAGTCCAGGAGCGTCCGGGCGAACACCGGGTCTTCCGGCATCGTGTGGAGGCCCGCCTGGTGGCTCATGGCCTGGGCGACCGTGACCTTCTCCTTGCCGTTCTTCGCGAAGCCCGGCCAGTACTTCGCCACCGGCTGCTCATACTCGATGATGCCCCGGTCGGCCAGGATGTGGAGCGCCGTTGCTGCGACCCCCTTCGTGGTCGAGAAACTGCTGAACAGCGTGTCCGCCGCGACCGGACGGGGGTCCTGGGGCCCCATCTGGCCGCCACACGTATCGACGATCTTCTCGCCGTGGTAGTAGGCGCACACCTGCGATCCGAGCTGCGTTCCGCGCTCTATCTGGTCGAGCAGCAACTGGTGGACCTTGCTGTTCAGGGCAGTCTCAGTGGTGGTCAATGGGGTGGCACTCCGGTAGGTATTTCGCTGGAGGCGAACTATACGGGGTTCCAGCCGGGTTCGGGATGTGGGCCGGGGTGTTGCGGATGCCAGGTGAAGATGTCTTGCCGTTCTGTGAACCCTCCGCTGGAACGCAGCCGATCCGGTCACACAATAGGGTGACCCCGGGCGACAGGGGATGGGAGGAAGCATGAAGTTCCGATTCTTGATGGCAGTGGCGCTGGCGGCAGCGCTGACCGCCGCGGCTTGCGGCGGAGACGACGACGACACCGGCGACGACACGAACGGCGACGGCGGCGGAGACGCCACCCAGACAACTACGGACCAGACGTCCACAGGCGGTAACGGTGGCAGCGGCGGTACCGCGACGCCGGAAGCAAACGGCGGCGGCGACGACGACTTCTCCGACCTGCTCGCCGACGCTTCGGACAAGACCTATTCCGTGAGCTACGAAATCGAGATCACGGGTGACGATGGCGAGTTGCAGGAGGGCACGGTCTCCTTCGTGCAGGCCCCGCCGAAGTCCCGGATGGAGATCGCCCTCGGCGATGACGCGGAGTTCGAGGAACTCATCCTCATCGAGGACGGGACCAGCTCGTTCACCTGCTTCAAGTCCGGCGATTCGGGCCAGTGCCTGAAGTCCGGCGCCACTGGCGGCCTGGGCGACAACTTCACCCTGTTCGACGTCAAACGCGTGCTCGCGCGGGTGAAAGAGGACAAGGACATCAAGGAAGTCTCGGGACAGAAGATCGCGGGCCGCGACTCGCGCTGTTTCGAAGGCAAGTTCCCCGACACCGAAGAAGAGGGTCTGTTTTGCATCGATAAGGGCGACGGCATCCTCACCCTCATCGATAGCGCTTCGACCAAGTTCAAGGCCACCGAGATCTCGACGAAGGTCGACGACAAGCTCTTCGAGCCGCCCTACCCGCTCATCGGCTAACCCCGGTCCGGGCCGTAACCAGGCCAGAACACTGAGGCGCAGAGGCACAGAGATTTCCGAGCGGCCCCTGCGCGCCTCCTTGTTCTCCCTGTGGACCGGGCGACAACGAAGCCAGAACACTGAGGCGCAGAGGCACAGAGATTTCCGGGCCGATCCTCCGCGCCTCCGTGCCTCTGTGTTCTTCCTGTTCTTCTCTTGGCGCGCCCTTGGCGCCCTTGGCGTCCTGGCGGTTAGCCCAGCACTTCGAAGAGCTTGTGGCTTTTCATCGCCGGGTTGTCCTTGTAGCTCTCATAGCTTTCGCCGCGGTGGCCCTTGGTGAAGTTGTCCGAGGTGATCCAGGCTTCGAACGACTTCTCGTCCTCGAAGCGGGTGAGCACGACGTACTCGCCCCGGTCGGGCAGGGCCAGCAGTTCGGTGCTGATAAAGCCGGGGAACGTATCGACCGCGCCGACGCGCGACTTCCAGGTCTGTTCGAACCCGGCGCGGGCCTCGGGCGGGAGGGAGATAGGGAAATAGGAGATGACGGGCATGGGGCACTCGATTCCTGTGGTAAGGGTGAGCTTCCAGCGTACCGTACGGGGCGGCTAAACGAAGTCACGCGGTCAGTCTGCCCATGCCACGTACGTGGCATTCACCCAGCCAGTCCGTCCGGCTCCGGTCCTCACGTGCAGCCAGATGCTCGAGTCCTCGCTCCGCTGGCCGATGAACTCGTGCGGCGGTTCCTTCGGGTTGGTCGTCAGGAGGACGGTCTCGAACGTGAGGTGCGTGCCGTCGGGCAGGCATGCGAGCACCGCGGCGGTCACAGCCGGGGCATCGCGGAGGTTGAGGCAGTCCCCTCCCGTCGACACCTTCAAGGCAACTTCGTCGGTGAACGGGGCCGCCTGGTACTTCAACGGTAGGAGTTGCGCCGCTACGCCGCCATCTTTGCCCGGCGTCGGGAAGAACAAGAACGCCACCTCCGTACCAGCGGCGTTCCATTTGCCGAAAACTGAGGTCCCATTGCCTACCACGAGCTCCAGCTTCCGGCCGGTGCGGAAGTCCACGATGGCCCGGTTCGTGATGGCGATGGATGCGTCCACCGGGGAAAACTGCGTGCCGCCCTGCACCAGGCCCGGGAAGGGAACCCGGGCAATCTCCCGGCCGTCGATGTCGATGATCCGCTCCCCGCCGTCCTCGTCGCCGACCATCAGCGTGCGGCTGTCGGGCGCCCAGCCATGGAACGAAGCGCCAAGGAATCGCACCCTCGGCTCGCCCGTTGCAGCATCGACGATGGTAACCGTTGCGACCACCGGGAACGCCCCCATGCCCAGGCTGAGAATCTCCCCCGGCGAACCGGGCACCGCCCGGAGCGCCCCGTCCGGCGAAAGATTGAAGGCATTGCCCCGTGGAAGCGGGTCCCCACTCCAGTCGAAATTGAACGCTTCGCCCGGGCCTTCGGGAGCGATGGCGAACCCCTTCCCGTGGGGCAACGGCGAGACCCGGTGCTTGTAGAGCCCATCCTTCACGACCTTCTCCGTGCCGGTACTCGCGCTCACCAGGACGAACTCGGCCCCATCGCCAACGACGAACACGGTGCCATCAGGGCTCGAGGTCCGGCTGGAGTTCGAGAGGAACTCGCGCGTCAGGCCCGTCTGGATCATGTCGCCCGTGCCAACATCCAGCAGCCCCAGGCTGGCATAGTCCGTGCCCTTCCAGACGCCAATCACCTTTCCGAATCCGATGGAGGTGTCGGGGGCCCAGCCGTCCTTCAGTTCGTAGGCAGCCCCCGTGTCCCTCCGGATAACGTAGTGGCGAACCGGCGAGTTCCCACGGTGAAGGACAAGCAACTGGCCATCACTGGTGGGCGAGAGCTGGGGCCACTCCTGCACGCCGGCAGGATCGACCAGCGACCAGAGCTCGATGGCGCCGCTGGTGGCATCCATGAACGCGATCCCGGTGTCCTCGCTGAGCAATTCGCCTGCCTGATGCCCCGACTTCTTGAGTGGCGACGTCACCGATTCGAGGAATGTCGGATCAGGTGTGCTATCCGGTGTACTCGCCGGAGATGCGGTGGCTGTGCTGGCGCTCGAAGGCGTGGCACCGGGTGCCTGGTCGCCCCCCGAACACCCGGCAAGCAGCAACGAGAGTACGGCAACGAGGATCGCCCACTTCATACTCAGTACAACGTACACCGCTGCCGCCCGGTTCCCCCAAAAGAAGAAAGAAGGCCGGGCGATGCGCACCCGGCCTTCGGACTTCTTACCCCGCCACGCCCCTACCCGACTTCCACCACGTCGCCCTCGACCACGCCGCCGCTCTCCGCCGTCGCCGGTGATTCACTGGCGGTGAACTCGTACGCCCCGTCGCGGAAGTCGACCGTGACCTTCTGGCCGTCGTGGAACTCGCCCGCCAGCACGCGCCGCGCCAGCTCGTTCTCGATCCGCCGCTGGATGGTGCGCCGCAGGGGCCGCGCGCCGTAGGTCGGGTCGAAGCCTTCGCGCACCAGCTCGGCGATGGCCGCCGGGGTGAGCTCGAAGTCGAGCTTGCGGTCGCTCAGCCGTTCGCGCACTTCGGCCGCCAGGATGTCGACGATACGGGTCAGTTCGGCGTGGGTGAGCGGCTCGAAGATCACGATCTCGTCGATCCGGTTCAGGAACTCGGGCCGGAAGAACTCGCGCAACGCCTTCTCGATCGAGCCCTGGAGCAGCTCGTGGTCGGTCATGTCGTCGCTGCGGCGGGTGAAGCCGAAGGTGGCCTTCTCCTGCGCCCCCGTGCCCAGGTTGCTCGTCATGATGATGACCGTGTTGCGGAAGTCCACGGTCCGCCCGTGGCCGTCCGTCAGGCGGCCGTCGTCCAACACCTGGAGGAGCGTGTTGAACACGTCCGGGTGCGCCTTCTCGATCTCGTCGAAGAGGATGACCCGGTAGGGCCGCCGGCGGACCGCCTCGGTCAGGCTCCCGCCCTCGTCGTAACCGACGTACCCCGGAGGCGCCCCGATCAGGCGGCTCACCGTGTGCCGCTCCTGGTACTCCGACATGTCGATCCGCACCATCGCGTCTTCGTCGTCGAACAGG
>CAUJEQ010000056.1 GCA_963169135.1 Chloroflexota bacterium | reverse complement strand
CGATGAACATGTCAGCTCCTTGTGGCCCGGGGCGGCGAGTTAGCTCCGCACCTCGGGCGCGTCACTCAGCGAGATGAGCGCGTCCGGGCTTGCGAGGTAGTCGATGTAGAGGATCCCGTTGACGTGGTCGATCTCGTGTTCTAGCGCCTCCGCCATCAGGTCGTCCTCCGACTTGATGCGGACCTCCTTGCCCGTGTACGGGTCGATGCCCTGGGCCACGACTTTCACCGAACGGGTGATCTCCCCCCGGTATCCCGGCACGGAAAGGCATCCTTCATCCACACGGCGCTCGCCAGACCGCTTCACGATCTCCGGGTTGATGAGCGCGATGGGCTCCTTGTCGCCGACATCGATGACGACAACCCGCAGCGATACGCCAATCTGGGGAGCGGCAAGGCCGACACCAGGCGCGTCGTACATGGTTTCCCACATGTCTTCGATGAGCTTATGGATCGACTTATCGATGGTCCGCACGCGCCGGGCCTTTTCGCGAAGGACCGGGTCGCCGGCGCGGCGAATAGGGATGATTGCCAAGGGCGCTGCTCCGGGGCAGGGTGGATGGCGAGGGCCGACAGCTAGTGTAGCTCGCACCCCGGCTTAACGCCCCAACATTGCGAGGTACTTAGTGTAGAACCTACACTAACTCAAATGCCCGGCCCGCACCGCAACGACTACGCACTGATCGTCATTGGCAGCGGCATCTCGGGGCTGTTCGTCGCCCTCGAGGCGCGCCACCTCGGACCCGTCCTCGTCCTGACCAAAGGCAGCATCGACGACTGCAACACGCGCTGGGCGCAAGGCGGCATCGCCGCCGCAGTCGGGCCCCTCGACTCTCCCGAACAGCACCTCGCCGACACGATCTCCGCCGGTGCCGGGCTCGTCAACGAAGAGGCCGCGCGCGTGCTCTGCTTCGAAGCGCCAGCCCGCATCCACGACCTGGTGACCTACGGGGTGGCCTTCGACTCGCTTGATGGCGAAGTAGCGCTGGGCCGGGAGGCTGCCCACGGCCACTCCCGTGTCCTCCACGCCGGCGGCGACCGCACCGGGGCCGAGATTGAGACAGCACTCTCGGCCGCCGCCATGGACCCGTCGATCACGATCCTCGACCACACCCTCGCCACCCGCCTGCTCGTGACCCACCGCCGGGTGACCGGCGTTGAAGCGGTCGCACTCCAGTCCGGCGCAGCCGAGACCTACGTAGCCCCCAACGTCGTGCTGGCGACCGGTGGCGCGGGACAGCTCTACTCCCACACCACAAACCCCGACGTCGCCACCGGCGACGGCATCGCGCTCGCCTTCGATGCCGGGGCCGAGATCGCCGACATCGAGTTCTACCAGTTCCACCCCACCGCACTCCGGGTCCCGGGCGTGCCGACATTCCTCATCTCCGAAGCCGTCCGCGGCGAGGGCGCGACGCTCCGCAACGCCCGAGGCGAGGCTTTCATGACGCGCTATCACTCGCTCGGAGACCTTGCTCCCCGCGACATCGTCGCCCGGGCCATCGTGGCTGAGATGCGCGCGGAGGGTTCGGAGAGCGTCTCCCTCGATTGCACCGGCCTGAAGTCAGTCGACCTCGCCGCCCGCTTCCCGGGCATCTTTGCCTACTGCAGCCACGCCGGGATCGACATGCGCCGGGACCCCATCCCGGTCTCCCCAGCGGCGCATTACCTGATGGGCGGCGTCAGGACAGACATCCACGGACGCACCACGCTTCCAGGGCTGTACGCCTGCGGCGAGGTGGCCTGCACCGGTGTCCACGGCGCGAACCGCCTGGCGAGCAATTCCCTCATGGAGACGGTCGTGTTCGGCAAGCGCGTGGTGGAGCACCTCGCAACGGGCGAGGGTGGCTGCGCCACGCGCCACCCTCGCGCCATTCCAGTCCGGGGGTCGAGGACTGCGGCCCCGACTCACCAGGACCTCCAGCATCTCATGTGGCACGGAGCCGGGATGGAGCGTTCCGCCGAGGGGATGGCCCGCGCCCTTGAATCCATCGCCGCCTGGTCCCCTCCGGACTCCTCGCCAACCCGGGCAGCATTCGAGCGCCGGCAGATGACCGTGATGGCCTCGCTGATGCTGCACGCCGCGCTGGCACGTACCGAAAGCCGCGGCGCCCACTACCGGAGCGACTACCCGGTGGCGGATGACGCGAACTGGAAAAAGCAGCAGGTGTTCGTCCGTGAGGGTTGAGATGCCGGCACCCGAGGTAATCCGCGCCGCCGCCGCCGGGGCCCTTGCCGAAGATCGCGCCCTCGAAGACGTCACCACCCTCGCCACGGTGGATGCGAACCTGCGGGGCACGGCGCGCTTCCTCGCGAAACAGGACGGCGTGCTGGCGGGTATGGGTGTGGCCCTCGAGGCGTTCCGCCAGGTCGATTCGTCCGTTGCGCTCACCACCCTTGTCCGGGAGGGCGAAGCATTCTCCAGGGGAACTGTTCTCGCCGAAATCTCCGGGCCGGTGCGGGCCATCCTCCAGGGCGAACGCGTTGCCCTGAACTTCCTCCAGCGCCTCTCCGCCAGTGCCACGCTCACGCGTGCCTTCGTCGACGCGGTCGCCGGCACGCGCGCCGTCATCCTCGACACACGCAAGACGACGCCCGGCCTGCGCGACCTGGAGAAGTACGCGGTCCGCTGCGGCGGCGGCACGAATCACCGGCGGGACCTCGCGGTAATGGCGATGATCAAGGACAACCACCGCGAAGCCCTCGCGCGCGAGGGACGCTCGCTCGCAGACGGTGTGGCCGCCATCCGCCGGCGAACCCCCGGCATCCCGGTTGAAGTGGAGATCGACTCGCTCGACCAGCTAGAAGCCGCACTCGACGCGAATCCCGAGTGGATCCTGCTGGACAACATGACCACCACGGACATGGCACAGGCGGTGCGGCGAACGAAAGGGCGTGCCAGGCTCGAAGCGAGCGGCGGAGTGAACCTGGAAACCGTGCGCCCAATCGCTGAGACCGGAGTCGACGCCATCTCCGTCGGCGCGCTGACGCACAGCGCGACAGCACTCGACATCAGCCTCGACCTGGAGTTCTGAAACCCTACCGCAGTCCGATTCGCTCCAGGAAGCCGATGGCCGCCCGCACCTTCTCGTCGGACTGGTGCTGGTTGATCTCCAGGGTGTACCCGGGAAGGTGGTCGACGCCCGCGACGATGTAGCCCCAGTCAACGTCGCCGTCGCCCGGCGCCCGGTGATCGCCGAGGCCGATGACATCGTGGAGGTGAGCGCCCACCAACCGGCTGCTCCATCCGTCCAGCCATGCGTGCCGATCGACGAGCCCGAGCCGGTGCAGCACCTCGGCGTGTCCAACATCGTGCCAGTAGCCGGCCTGTTCCGGGGCGAGCCCCTCGAACACCTGCTCATACTCACCGGGGTGCGGTATCTCGTGGTAGTGGTAACGGTTTTCGACGCCGATGGTGATCTTGTGCGGCTCAGCGGCGCAAACGAGCTCGGCCAGCGAACTCCGCGCATGCTCCAGGTACGGTTCGGCCTCATCCCTCCGCCGCTCGATGACTGCCTCGCGCAGTTCGAGGAAGCGCTCATTCTCGGCCCGGTCGCTGTCGTACATCTGTCGCATCTCGCGTTCGTCCTCGAACTGCTCCACCACTTCGCCAACGTGTCCAAGATGGACGATGAGGCGGTTCGCGCCGATGCGCGCGCAGAGCTCGATGCTCTCCAGGGCGTAGTCGATCGCTGCCTTCCGCTCGTCAGTGTCGAGCCCTCCCAGGTTGCAGTACGAGTTTCCGCGGCCGTTCGAGTGCCTCACCCATGGCGCCGGCTGGTGAACCGAAGTCACCGGCAACGCGACGCTCTCGAGGATGCGCTCGATCTTCTCTACCGGCGTGGAGTGGCTGATCTCGATCGCGTCGTAGCCAGCGTCGGCCGCGAAGCGCGCGAAAACGGCGCCGTCGGCGAACCGCTCCTGCTGGGCAAACATCGTCGAAAGGGCGAGGGGTTTCATTCCTGGTGGGGCTCTCCGGCAGGTTGATGGCGTACCTGGGCTGCGGCGCTGAGGCTCAAGCGGCGGGCAACAAGTAACAGCGATGGCACGCAAACCGCGGCAAGCACGCTCAGCCAGATGCCCGCGGCATCGTTCTTCCCCAGCACGGGCACCGCCAGCCCCCCTACCACGCCCGCGAACAGGCAAAGCGGCAGATTTACCAGTCCCGCATTTCCGCGAGTCGCCACCGACAGGACCATCCACGGCACTAGCCCGGAAATGAGCCAACCGGTTACGAAGAGACTGACGAAGATGAGCGTGAACACCAGCGCCCTAGGTTAACAGGCGGGCGATGTCGAAGTATGTCACCACCAGGACTCCCATCATGAGCAACGCGAATCCGGTGAGATGGACCAGCGCTTCCTTCTCGGGCGCGATCCGCCGCCCGCCACGCAAGATCTCCAGGAACACGAAGAACATCCGGCCGCCGTCGAGCATCGGCAGCGGCAGCGCGTTGAAGATGGCGAGGTTCAGGCTCAGCAGTGCCGCGAACTCGATGAGCGGCCGCCAGCCTTCCTGGTCAATCAGTTGCCCGGTGCTGTCGGCGATGCCCACCGGCCCCGTGAACGCCGGTTGGTCACCGCTCACCGAGGCGCCGCTCGTGCCGCTAATGCGCACGCGGATCTCGTTCACGGTGAGCCGCATGGTGTCCACAAGGGACTGGGCGCCCTTCGGGAACGCCTCCCACGGCGGATACCACACCGTCTCGGTGTAGGGATAGAGCAGTTCGGCCCGGGTGCACGTCCCGTCATCGCTGAACTCGAGACACGTTGCCGGCGCCGAGATTCGAATCCCTGTCGGGCCCTGGCCCTCCGGCGGGTCCCAGCGGGCGTACACCTCCGCCGTCAGGGTGGAGCCGCCCCGATTGATCACCCACTCCTGTACCTCGCCAAGGTTCAGCCGATTGACGAACACGAGTTCGGCGGTGTTCTTGATCTCCCGGCCCTCGACCTCCAGGACGATGTCGCCGGGCTGGAGGCCCTGGGTAGGCTCCGAGCCGTCACGCATCGAACCCTCGACCAGCGCCTCGGCAGCCGGCGACCCGGGCGAGACCTCGGACACCTGTGCCAGCGAAAGCGAACGCTCGCGCGGGATCATGAACCCGACACCCATCAGGATGATGGCGACCACCAGGTTCATGAACACGCCCGCGAACATCACGGTCAGCCGCTTCCAGCGCGGGGCGGCGGCCAGTGAACGCGGGTCGGTCGGGTCTTCCTCGCCAAGCAGCCGGACGAAGCCGCCGATTGGCAGCCAGTTCAGCGTGTACTCCGTGTCCCCGCGCCGGAGATAGGTCCACGCTTTTGGCGGAAAACCGATGCCGAACTCGAGCACCTTGATCCCGAACGCCTTGGCCGCGAGGAAGTGCCCGAATTCGTGGATCACCACCAGCACGAGCAGCAGGCCAAGGAAGGGGACAACGGCTCGCAGGATGGCGACCGGGTCGAAAGCAAGGAAGGTCATCAGGAACGTCATGCGGTGACACCTGCGGGGACGGCGCGCGCCGCAGCGCGGGCCCGGGCGTCTGCCTCGAGTATCGCCCCCAGTTCAGGATCGGCCACCGGCTGGTGTTTCTCCATGACCGCCTCGACAACGTTCGGAATATCCAGGAAGCCGATCTCGCTGTTGAGGAACCGCTCCACAGCGACCTCGTCGGCGGCGGCCATTGCAGCGGGATAGGTGGCGCCCAGCCGCCCGGCCTCCATCGCCAGCCGGAGGCACGGGAAGCGCTCGATGTCGGGTTTCCCGAAGTGGAGCGCGCCGATCGTCGCAAGGTCGAGCGCCGGCATCGGCGGCACGGGCATGCGTTCCGGGTAGGCCAGGGCCAGCTGGATGGGCAGGCGCATATCGGGCACCCCGAGCTGCGCTTTCACGCTGCCGTCGCTGAACTCAACCAGGGAGTGGACGATGGATTCGCGATGAAGGACCACTTCTACCTTTTCCATGGGGACGTCGAACAGCCACATCGCCTCGATCGTCTCCATGCCTTTGTTCATCAGGGTCGCGGAATCCACAGTGATCTTAGCTCCCATCTTCCACGTGGGGTGGTTAAGTGCCTGTTCAGCGGTGACCGAAGCCAGCTGTCCCCGGTCGTAGTCGCGGAAAGCGCCGCCGCTGGCCGTGAGGAGGATCCGCCGGATGGTGTGGCCCTCCTCGCCCCAGAGGCACTGCCAAATCGCCGAATGCTCGCTATCCACCGGTCGCAAGTCCCCGCCGCCCGCCTCCATCGCCCGCCGGACCAGGTGGCCCGCCATCACGAGAACTTCCTTGTTCGCGATGGCAACCGGCCGTCCGGCCTTGAGTGCGTTCAGGGTGGGCGTCAGCCCGGCGGCACCGGCGGTGCCCACCAGCGGAACGTCGACCTCAGGCGCAACCGCCATCTCCTCGACCGGCAGGTAGCGTGCACCGGTCGCGGCCACGGCGTCGGCGAGGCGAGGCGACTCAGCTTCGGCGGAAACGTACTTCGGGCGAAACTCGGCCACCTGCTCCGCGAGGAGGTCGGCATTCCGTCCGGCCGCCAATGCCACCACCTCGAACCGATCGGGCAGCTGGCGGATAACGTCGAGCGCCTGGCGACCAATGGAACCTGTCGAGCCAAGGACGGCGATGCGGCGGGGAATGCTCACACGCCGATCGTACGGCCCCGCGGACGCCCGGGACAGTACACACGGTTTCGTCAGCGGAACGCCGGGATGACCTGCTCCGCCCACGCGCGCATCGCGTCCCAGTCGTTTGGCGGCCGGAGGGCGATGTTCACGCGTGCCGCGCCCGCCTCCCGGTAACGCCCGACCAGGTCGATAGCCTGTTCGGGTAACCCGACAACGACGCCGCGGCTGCGCATCGCCTCGGCCGCCGGGCCCCAGGTTTCGCGGAAGTGCTGTTCAGCCCGGGGGAGATCGGCAGGCCCTGCGGCCATGTGGAAACTCAGATTCACGTTGCGCTCGATCGCCGCCGGGTCGCGCCCTTCCTTCTCGCACCACGCATCGAGCACGCCGGAGAGCCGCTTGAACTCGTCGGGGGACGTGTAGGGCGTGTTCCACCCGTCCCCGTGGCGCGCGGCGATGCGCAACGTGCGCTTCTCGCCGTTACCGCCAATCCAGATGCGGGTGCGGGGCTGGAGCGGCTTCGGGTTGCAGGCCGCGTTGTTGAGCGCGAAGTACTTCCCGGCGAAGTTCGAACGGTCCTGCGTCGTCAGCAGCCGCACCACCTGGACGCCCTCTTCGAGGATGTCCATGCGCTCCTTGATCGGCGGGAAAGGGATGCCGTAGGCCCGGTACTCGGGCTCGTGCCAGCCGGCGCCAAGCCCGATCTCCAGCCGTCCGCCGCTGAGCTGATCGATGGTGCAGAGCGCGTTCGCGAGGATCGCCGGGTGGCGGTAGTTCATCCCGAGCACCAGCACGCCGATGCGCACGTTCTTCGTTTCGCAGGCTATGGCAGCCATACAGGTCGTCGCCTCGAAGCAACTCCCGCTCCCATCGACCGGCGGCGCTTCGTAGAAGTGGTCCCAGACGTCGACCCAGTCGAACCCGGCCGTGTCGGCCCACCTCCACGTGCGCCGCATCTCGTCGATGGTGATGTTTTGCTGACCGATGTGCAGTCCGAAGTTCACTGGGGGGCCTCCTCTGGAAGCCCAGAGCCTATGGCCCCGGGACAACCGGGACAACCGGGCGGATCAGTCGAGACGCTGTCCCGGATCGCTGTTTATGTAGAGAACGCTGCTTCGCATCGCACGCGCGTCTCGCAGACTCAGGATTCGACGAAGTTTCGCGACGATGACTTCCGGGGCGGCTCGTTGGTCGGTCAGGATGATGATTCCCGCGTGCTCGCGGCCGCTCGACATCCAGTCACGGTGGAGCCGGGCGAAGTCAGCCTGGTTCGCGGTGACAATGGCCCGTCCCTGCCGGCGCAATACTCCAACTGATCCTCGTCGCTGAACCCTGAGTTTCCCGCTTCCAGCGTGGTGACGACATCGTGGTCGGGGCGCAGAGCGCGGGCCACGCGCCGGTGCAGCGAGTCCTCATCGAGGTAGACCGGAAAGCTCACGGGATGTTGCGGCCGCCGGGCTCATCCCATTCCCGCTCCTGGCGCTCTATCGCTTGTGCGCCAAGCGCACGGTCGTCGGCCGCATCGGCATCGACTTCCGCCCTGTTGGCGTAGTAGTAGGCGAGCGCGGCATGGATCCCGGCCAGGCTCG
>CAUJEQ010000055.1 GCA_963169135.1 Chloroflexota bacterium | reverse complement strand
CCGCCGGAACTGGAGCCCGTCAAGGCGGTTCTGGACGAGCACAAGGAACTGTATCAGGCGCGCGGCATCCCCCCGGCCGAGGCCGTGCGGGCGCTGTTCGGCGCGCAGAAGGCGTTGCAGGAGCGGCCCTATGAGGCAATCCAGCAGCTTGCCCGCGATTTCGGCGTTGACCTGACCCGCTTCGGCCAGCAGCAGCCGATCACCAACGACCAGGTCATCAACACCGCGCTTCAGCGGCTTGAAGCCTTGGAGCGTGCCCACACCGAGCAACAGCAGCAGGCCGAGGCGTCGCGGATGGCGGAAATCAATCGCCAGATCGCCACGTTCAAGTCCGATCCCAAGCATGTCCACTTTCCGGCGGTCCAGAAGATGATGGGCGCGCTGATGACGAGCGAGCAGGCCGACGATCTGGCCACGGCGTACGACATGGCCTGCCGCGCCCATCCCCAGGTGTTCCAGGCGATCCAGAAAGCCGAGCAGGAGGCGCGCGACAAGGCC
The DNA here is from genome assembly GCA_963169135.1 of Chloroflexota bacterium. Classification (GTDB taxonomy): domain Bacteria; phylum Chloroflexota; class Dehalococcoidia; order Tepidiformales; family Tepidiformaceae; genus Amarobacter. Next base: position 3,668 of record CAUJEQ010000055.1, on the reverse strand, counting down.
GCCACCGTCGCCCGGTCGCAGGCCGCCGCCCAAGCGAAAGCCAAGGCGGTTTCCGTGCGCGGTTCGCCCGCCGTAAACGGCTTCACCAAGCCGCCGGACACCCTGCGGGAAACAATCGAAGCCGCCATGAGCGGCCGGCTCAACTGAGCCCGATCCCATAGGAGTTAGCGGCGATGGCATCGCCCAATCTTTCCGAAATCGTTACCACGACCCTGCGAAATCGCACCGGCAAGTTGGCCGACAACGTGACGCGCAACAACGCCCTGCTGAACCGCCTCAAGGGGCGCGGCAAGGCGAAGCCGTTCAGCGGCGGTCGCACCATCGTGCAGGAACTGGCGTACGCGCAGAACGGCACCTACAAGCGATACAGCGGCTATGAGGTGCTGAACATCAGCCCCTCCGACGTGTTCAGCGCGGCCGAGTTCCCGATCCGTCAGAGCGCCGTCGCCGTCTCGATCTCGGGGTTGGAGCAGCTGCAGAACAGCGGCACCGAGGCCATCATCGATCTTCTGGAATCGCGCGTGCAGAACGCCGAGGACACGATGATGAACGGCATGGCGTTTGACGTGTACAGCGATGGCACGGCCACCGGCCAGATCACCGGCCTTCAGGCGCTGATCAGCACGTCGCCGGGTTCCGGCACCATCGGCGGCATCGATCGCGGCACCTGGCAGTTCTGGCGCAACGTCGCGTACAGCGCCGTCACCGATGGCGGCGCGGCGGCGACGAGCGCCAACATCCAGCGGTACATGAACGCGGTCGCGCTCCAGCTCGTGCGCGGCAACGATGGCCCGGACCTGATCGTGGCCGCGAACGGCTACTACGCGCTGTATCTGGAAAGCCTTCAGGCGATCCAGCGCATCACCGACGAGAAGATGGCCGGCGCGGGGTTCACCAGCCTGAAGTATTTCGGCGCCGGCCGCAGTATCGATGTGGTGCTGGACGGCGGTTTCCAGGGCTACCCGTCGGACACCAACCCGACGACCGGCGGCGCCCCGGCGAACACGATGTACTTCCTGAACACCAACTACATCCACTACCGCCCGCACCGCGACCGGAACATGGTCCCGCTCGATCCTGACCGGTTCAGCGTGAACCAGGATGCGATGGTCAAGCTGATCGGCTGGGCCGGCAACATGACCGTCAGCAATTCGCGCCTCCAGGGCGTGTTGACGGCGTAAGGGGGAGCAAGAACATGAGCGGCACCAACCTCCCCATCGGCCTTGAAGGCGTCGACTTCACGGCTGCCTATACCCCCTACACGACCAGCAGCGGCACCCCGGAATATCCGGGCATGCCGATGCAGGTTGGCACGCGGGTGAACGCCGGCAATGCGGGCCAGTGGATTTTCGTCATCGCGGGCGGGTCGATCACCGCCAACGATATCGCGGTGATCTCCACCACCAGCAGCTTCACCGCCTCGGCGCTGAGCAACACCACAGCCAAGGGCTTCCTCGGCAAGCTGGTGGGCAAGGCCGGCGCGACCGTCACCACCGGGCAGGGCTTCTGGCTTCAGGTGGCCGGCTACGCGGCTGCGGTGAACGCGGCCACCTCGGCGGCGGCCAATACGATCCTGTCCAGCACCACCACGGCGGGGCGGATCGGCGGCGCATCTGCGGGCAACTCGGCCAAGGTGACGGGGCTCGTCCTTGTCGCCACGGCTGCGGCCAATACGGCGGCGGCGATCCTGAACTTCCCCGCCGTCGGCACCGACGACTAACGGCAAGCGGGGGCTTCGGCCCCCGCCAACCTGTGAGGGTACATGAGCGATATCGCAATGCTGACCGGCACCGTGGACCCGTCGACGGGCATGGTGATCCAGCCCGATCGACGGATGGCACGGTTTGAGAACGTCCCGACCCTGAACGCGCAGAAGTCGCAGGAGGCCGGGCGCCCCATCTATGAATCCAAGGTGGTGCTGTTCGTCCGTCATCCCGGCGAGCGCGACGAAACCGCCGTGGCGGCGCAGGAGCAGCACAAGTACGAGTTCCCCCGCCAGTGGGCGGCTTTCGAGGCCGGGCAGAAGGTGGACCCCGACGGCACGCCGCTTTCGGTGCTGTTCCCCATGGACCCGACCATCGTCCAGCACCTTCGCGGGCTGCACTTCTTCACCGTGGAGATGCTGGCCGGCGCGGGCGAGGAGGGCATTCGCCGTATCGGCATGGGCGCCCGCGAGTACGTGAGCCGGGCACAGAAGCTGATCGAGGCCAGCGAGAAGGCCGCGCCCGTGATCCAGGCGAACGCGCGCATCCAGGCGCAGGACGAGGAAATCGCGTTGCTCAAGGAGCAGATCGCGATGCTGGCCGCATCGAAACGCCGCCCGCGCAAGAACGCGGATGAAGGAGACGAGGAATGACCGCGCTTGCCAATGACCTGACCAGCTTAGGCATGGCGCCCGCGCTGGCGTCGCGTGTGGGTGTGTCGAATCAGAGCCTGACCGGCGTTGGCACGGCGCAGGGCGGTTCCTCGCCCGTCGTGTACGGCGGCACCGTCAACCGTCTGACCACGGCCGGCGGGGCGACGGCTTGCACGATCGACAGCGCATTCCCGGTCGGCCAGACAGCGATCGTGCAGACGATCTCTGCCACCACGGGCCTGCTATTCCCTCCGAGTGGGGGGAAGATCAACAACGGTTCGGCCAACGCTTCGTTCAGCGTGGCGCAGAACAAGACGGCCCTGATCTACCGCTGGAGCACCGTCGAGTTCATCGTGTTCCTGTCGGCGTGATCCATGGGCGCCCCTCTGCTGTCTCTGGTGCAATCCGCCTGCGCTGAGCTTGGCTTGACGCGGCCCGGCGTCGTGGCCGGGGCGACGGATCAGCAGACCGTGCAGATGTTCGCGCTCATCAACGCCGTGGGTGCGGACCTGCTGACCAAGTGCCAGTGGACCGCGCTCCAGAGGCTGGCGGTGATCAACGTGTCGGCGTCCCTGTCCGGCACCGGCAACACCACGTCCGGCAGCGCGGCGTTGAGCAACATCCTCGGCGCGGATGAGTTGGGGCCTATCGACACCCCGTCCGATTGGGTGGTGAACGGCAGCGCCATCGTCACGTCAAGTCGGCTGGTGACGACCTCGGTGGGTGTGCCGGCCAGCGCCACGATGGACATGCAGGCCACGGCCACCACCACGGGCGGCACGTTGTCGTTCGGGCGCGATACCTACCCGGTGCCGGCAGACTTCGTGACCTTCATCAACGACACGCAATGGGATCGTGGCAACCACTGGAAGCTGCAAGGCCCGGCATCGCCGCAGGAAGATGAATGGCTGCGGTCGGGCATCGTCTCCACCGGGCCGCGACGATGGTTCCGGCAAGTTGGGCGCGGGCTCGACGTGTTCCGCATCTGGCCGCCGCCGGCTGCCGGGGACGTGCCGGGACCGCTGGCATACGAATATCTGTCTTCGTATTGGGCGCAGGGGCCGGTCATCTCCGGGCCGAGCGGGCTGACATCGATCCCGCAGGCGCAGTTCACCACCGATGCGGACACGTGCATCTTCGATGATCGCCTGATGATCGAAGGGCTGAAGTGGCGCCTCTACGCCGCCAAGGGCTTCGACTTCTCCACGCAACTGGCGCTGTGGAACCGGCAGACCGACATCGCGATGGCGCGTGACGGTGGCAGCCCGGTGCTCAACATGACCCGGCGCCGGTATCCGATCTACATCAGCCC
>CAUJEQ010000054.1 GCA_963169135.1 Chloroflexota bacterium | reverse complement strand
TGAGGGGTCGGCAGCCAGCCTCCGGGCGGCCTCCGCGGGCGAAACGGCGAGCCACACCACGAACCCACTGCCCAGCGCCAGCCGGCCTTCGGGAGTCGTCGGGGCGCCGCCACCGGTTGCCACCACGATAGGTTCGCGAGTAGCGAGCGCGCGCAGCACCTCCGCCTCTCGCTCACGGAAGGCCGCCTCTCCTTCCCGGTCGAAGATCTCGGGGATCGGCCGGCGGGCAACACGCTCGATTTCGTCATCGGAGTCGGCGAACTCCCAGCCGAGACGGCCGGCCACCAGCCGGCCAACGGTCGACTTGCCGCCGCCCGAGAGGCCGACCAGGAAGATGCGCGACGAGAACATCAGTCGCTGCGGGCGCGCGGCCCGACGGTGGTGAGGTAGTGCGTGTAGTTCGCACGCGTTTCGGGCAGCGTGTCGCCGCCGAACTTTTCGAGCCAGGCGTCGGCCAGCACGATTGCGACCATCGCCTCGGCCACCACCCCGGCGGCGGGGACGACGCAGACGTCACTGCGCTCGTAGTGCGCGAGCACCTCCTCGCCGGTGTCGAGGTCGACCGACGGGAGCGGATGGGCGAGGGTGGGGATGGGTTTGACCGCAGCGCGGACGACGATGTCCTCCCCGGTGCTGATACCGCCTTCGATGCCGCCGTGGTTGTTGGTCGCATGGCGCCAGGGGAGACCCTGCCACTCGGCCACCGGCAGGATCACGTCGTGCACTTTCGAGCCGCGCATGGCGCTCCCCTCGAACCCGAGGCCGAAGCCCACGGCCTTGAACGCGTTGATGCTGCAGATCGCCTGCGCGATACGGCCGTCGAGCTTCCTGTCCCAGTGGACGTGACTCCCGAGGCCCATCGGGACGCCTGAGGCGCGTACCTCAATCTCACCCCCGACCGTGTCGCCATCCGGCTTCGCCGCGTTGATCGCGGCCACCATGGCCCCGCCGGCCGCGGGGTCGGCCGACCGCACCGGGTCTTCCTCGACTGCGTCCCAATCGATCTGCTCCGGGACGCTGGCTCGGACGCCACCGATGCTCAGCGTGTGGCTATGGAACTCGATTCCGAATTCGGCCAGCATCCGCTTCGCAACCGCACCCACGGCGACGCGGGCGGCGGTCTCGCGGGCGCTCGCCCGCTCAAGCACGTTCCGCACGTCGTCGAATCCGTACTTGATGGCGCCCGGCAGGTCGGCATGACCGGGGCGCAAGCGCGTAACGCGCTCGATCTCCGTCTCGACAGGCTCGATGGCCATCTTCTCGGTCCAGTTCACCCAGTCGCGGTTCTGCACCCAGAGCGCGATCGGTGTCCCGAGCGTGGCGCCATGACGGACGCCGGACATGATCTCGGCGTGGTCTTTCTCGATCTTCATCCGGCCGCCGCGACCGTAGCCACCCTGGCGCCGGGCCAGGTCGGGAGCGATATCCGCCTCGGAAAGGGGTAGCCCGGCAGGCACTCCTTCGATGACCATCGTGAGCCCTTTGCCGTGGCTTTCGCCGGCGGTGAGGAAGCGGAACTGGCCCATTGCTACTCCTTGCCGCGCTCCTGCCGGGCGGCGAATTCGGCTGCTGCTTCCTCGGTCGGGCGAGGCGGCTGCCCTTCGAGTGGTGGAAGCTCAATCGGCACCGGTTGCCCGGCGGCGGCGCGCTCGAAGGTCGCCCCGAACCGCCCGAGCACCTCTTCCGGCGTGAGCGCTTCCCAGTCCAGACCGTCCGCCGTGGAGCGGTCGGCCGTGACCGTGATGATCGGACGCTGTTCGGGCGTCCCATCGGCGCCGGCAAACGTCGAATAGATGTCCGCGCGAACGTAGCCCAGGCGGAGGTTGGGCACATCGTACAGGATCATGTCGAGCAGCTTCGAAGCGAGCGCGATGCCGGAATCGAGTGCCGAGGCGACCTGCACACGCTGTCCGCCCTCGGTCCGGAACTCCGCGTCGGCCGAGCTCGAGACGGTCGCGCCATGCTGCTCCACCGCGATGAGCTGCGCCTCCTGGACACCGGCCCAAAGGCTGGCCGGCGTGCCCCGCGGAGCCCGCCCCTTCCGCCAGGTGGCGAGGGCCTCCTCGATGAGCGCCGCCACGATGTCGACGTCGCCCGATGCAACCCGCTTGCGCCACGACCGGTGCTGGAACATCTCGGCCGAAACAGCCCAGCCGACGACCAGGAAAATCGTGAGTGTGACGATCATCCCGACAACGATCACCGGTGCGCCCCAGCACGGCTGGCGAGTTCGTTGCGCGCCGCCGCGAACATCACGTCGATGGGAGCCCGCACCCCGGTCCACAGTTCGAACGCAAGCGCCCCCTGGTATATCAGCATGGGCAGGCCGCCGAGCGAGCGGAGCCCGCGGCGGGCCGCCTCGGCCAGGAACGGCGTGAGTTCGGGCGCGTACACGATGTCCACGATGAGCGTACCGGGCCGCGCGCCATCCAGCGCAGCCGGGAGGCCGGAGGGGTCGGGACCACCGTGCATGCCCACCGAGGTGCAATTCACCACGCAATCGTACTCGCCGAGTGCCACGTCGAGCGGTACCGCGCTGACGATGCCGCTCCCGCTGTCGACCGCCTCCGCGAGGCGAACGGCACGCTCCACGCTCCGATTGGCGATGGCGACCGCGGCAGCGTTGGCCTCGACCAGTGCGAACGCGATGCCGCGCGCCGCGCCGCCCGCGCCGAGCAGCAGCACGCGCTTCCCGGCGGGGTCGAACACGGCCTCCGCCTTGAGCGCGGCGACGAATCCCGGCCCGTCGGTGTTGAACCCGAAGAGGCGGCCCTCGCGGTTCACGATGGTGTTCACCGCGCCCATTCGGGCGCTCTGGCCGCCAAGCTCGTCGAGCAGCGGGATGACTGTCTCTTTGTGTGGGATGGTCACGTTCGCACCCAGCGCGTCGCCGTCCCGCAGCGAGGCGACTCTTTCCGCCAGTTTCGGCGCGGGCGTATCCCAGCGTTCGTAGACCGCATCGAGCCCGCAATGCGCGAACGCGGCCGACTGGAACACCGGCGAAAGCGAATGGGCCACCGGGTGGCCGATGATCCCGGCCCGGCGCGTCACTGTCCGCCGACCGTGGCGATGTTGCGCTCGTGTTCGGCGAAGGTGACCGCAAAGGCGTGCGAACCGTCGCCTTTCACCGCATCGGCGACGAAGTAGTAGTAGTCGGTCTTCTCCGGCCTGGCCACCGCCTCGATGGACGCCAGGCCCGGGTTCGCGATGGGGCCGGGTGGCAGGCCAGGAAACAGGCGGGTGTTGTAGGGAGACGGGTTTTCCAGGTCCAGGATGGTCAGATCTTTCTTCCACCAGCCGAATTCGTCGACCGACTTCTGGTCGAGAGCGACGGCGAACTGCACTGTCGGGTCGGCGCCGAGGCGGTCGTTCTCGGCCAGGCGGTTGTAAAACACGCCGGCGATCAGCGGCCGTTCTTCCGCCAACACCGCCTCCCGCTCGACCACGGCCGCGAGCGTGAGTGCCTGGTGAGGGTTGAGCCCTTGCTCAAGTGCCGCCGCCCGGAGCTCGGGCCAGAACCGCTTGTCCAGTGTCTCGATCATCAACGCGACCAGCTCGTCCATCGTGGCGCCTTCCGGGACGATATAGGTATCGGGGAAGAGGTAGCCCTGGAGGTTCGCACCCTCGGGCAGCGTCTCGGCCAGCCCCGGGGGCAGCTTTGCCCGCCCGACGGCAGCGATGAACTCTTCGCGCGGCCCGAAGCCTGCCTGTTCAGCTAGCACGGCCATCTCCTCGAACCGGATACCCTCGGGGAAGGTCACCTTCAGGACCGGAACGAGTTCCTGGACCGTCAGCCGGTTCAGGATGGAAAGCGTCGAGGAGTTCTTCGCCAGCAGGAAGTCCCCGGCGCTGAGCTCGCGGTGCACACCCATCAGGCTCGCGAGCAGCTCGAATTGGCGCGCCGAACGGATGATGCCCAGCTCCTCGAGGTCTTTCCCGATGTCGCCCGCCGAGCGGCCCTCTTCGAGCGTGTAGGGCACCTGCGTGCGGTCGTCGCTCACGGGAGCGGCCCCGGGAAAGTCGCCACCGAGGACGCCTTTCGGCGTGCGCGCCACGCAGTAGCTTGCAACCAGGATGGCCGCGACGGTGAACAGCAACCCGATGATTGCGACGGGCGTTGGCAGGGCCCGCTTCAACGTCGGCCCCCGCGCCGGCGATCGAGCACGGTCTGGAGGATGACCGCGGCCGCGGCCGAGTCGAGTGTGCCGTCGCGTTTCTTCCCCGCGCCGGGCACCAGCCACTGCGCCTGCGCCGAGGAGAGCCGCTCATCGACCTCGGTCACCGGTACAGCGAGGAGTTTGCGGAGTTCGGCAACGAACTGGCGGACTTCCTCTGCCTGTGTCCCGCGCGCGCCCTCGAGCGTAAGCGGGAGACCCACAACCACCTCTGCGACGCCTTCCGAGCGCACAAGCTCGGCGATGCGCCGGAGAGCGGCCACCCGCCCCTTCTCGATAATCGCGGGGCGGGGGTGGGCCATGATGCCCAGGTCATCGGAGACCGCGACGCCAATCCGCGCCCCACCGGGGTCAAGGGCCAGGAGTCGTCGGGTCGCTGGAGCTGTCGGTTGTGGTTGCGTCATTCGTTGTCGAGGCATCGCCGGCGGGTTCGGCACTGTGACTCCGGAGTTCGGCATCGATCCGGAACCCGAAGCGCGGCACCCAAGGCGCCCATCCGGGCGTCACCTTCACCTCTGCCTCCTGAATACCATACCGGTCTGAGAGGGTCGACCGCGCGTCCTCCGTTGACTTTCCCTTCACCGCATCCTTCACCGCGGCAGCGGTGACGCCCCGCGCGAACTCACCCTGGAGCCGAACCTCGGTCCGGATCAGCCCCGTGGCGGCATCGAGCTGGCGCGCCCCGGTCTCAAGGGCCGTCACCGTCCCCGGCAAGAACTCGCCGTCGCCGCCCTCGGCCTGGAGCACCTGCCGGGCCAATTGATCGAGCGTCTCCGCCAGCACCGCCAGGGCCGAAACCTTCACCGTCACCCGCAGGAGCACGATATCGGCGGGGGTGCCCACTGGAGGCTCGGGGAGCGTGTACTCCACCGTCGTCTCTGCCGTCCGCAAGAACACCGCGTCGTGAGGCCGGGCCTCCACCAGCCCGCGCTTGATCGCCTCGGAGCCTTCGAGTGCTTTGGCGAGCGTCTGCAGGTTCACCACGTCCTGCGGGTCGACCGCGGGGCGCGGCTCACTCACTCCGCCGGCTGCCGCCTCCGGGTTGGTGACCTCAAGAAAGCGGAACTTCTCATCAAGCCAGCCGCCCACGGTGCCGGGACCGAGGTTGCCGTCGGTCCCCGGCCTCACGGCCGTTGCGGTTCCAGTTATGTTTCCTTCGCGTGGCACGGTGAGCGTCTCATCGAGCTCGAACGGGAAGAAGGAAGGCCCGGCAAGGAGCACCGTTCCGGCAGCAACCACTACATCCGCCTGCGTCCGGTTAGTGATGACCACCGATACTGTGGAGGGCTGGACGCCAACCTCAGTCGTGCCGGTAGGGGCGACCGCGAGGGTAATGACCTGCTCGCCGGATATCCGCGCGGCGGGGACCTCCAGGTTGTCCAGGTTGACCCCGGTGATGTCCTCCGAGGCGGTGATCGTGACAACACTGCTGACCGTTTCAGTGGGCGGATAGGCGACCACACTTGCCGAAGGCGCCATGGTGAGAACCAGCGCCAACGCCAACAAGCCGACGGCGGCGATGATCACGAGCTGCACGTACCGGCCGACCGCAGGCGTAGCCAGGCTCCACCGCCCCACGCCCACCACATGACGGCCGCCAGCGTCCCAGCGCACGCTCTCCGGCCGGCGCGAAACCGGGACACCGACCTGACGAGCGCGCGACGCCAGCGATGATGACCGGGTGGCGATCGCGACGATCTTGCCCGCCTCTTCCCCGTGCCGCACGAGCCGGCGCATGCCGAGTTCCGTGCTCAGCTGGCGATTGCCATCCGGAGCGTGGATCACAACTGCCCAGGTGGGCGCCCCGTCGACCCTGCCGCAAACCGCGGCAATGTCCTCGGAGCGTTCGACGAGGACCACGCTTGCGAGGCTCTCCACCGGGCGCTCGTCGCCTTCGTACCTCGCCTCGGTTGCCGGTTCGAAGTCCTCCTGCGACACAGCTGCCTCTCGCTTTCTGCCCCGTTAACCTGTCAGTGCGACGAGTCCCAGGCGGCGCCCTTCGGCCAGCGCCGCGTCGATTTTCGAGGCGTCCTTCGCACCGGCCTGCGCAAGATCGGGGCGGCCACCCCCGCCGCCACCCGCCACTTTCGCCACGTCGCGGATCAGGTTTCCAGCATGGACGCCACGCTCGACCAGCTCGGGCGTGGCTGCCGCGAGGAACGCCGGACGCCCCTCGATATTGGCCGCCAGGATGATGACCGCGGGCTTCAGTTTCTCGCGCACCCTGTCGGCGATGTCGCGGAGCACGTCAGCGTTGGCGGCATCGACCCGTGCAGTGACGAGAAACGCCTCGCCCACCTTCTGGGCGCCTTCGATGAGGCCTTCGGCGACTGACGCGCCCTGGAGCCGCTGGAGCTGTTCGCCCTGGCGCCGGAGCCGTTCGAGTTCGGCCTGCATCGCATCCAGCCGCTCCTCGATTTCGCTCGGGCCAGTGCCGAGCCGCTCCGCCAGCCGAAGGATGCGCTCCTGCTGGTCGAGGAGGTAGGACTCGGCAGCGCGCCCCGATACAGCCTCCAGCCGGCGCGTGCCTGCCGCCACCGCCGACTCGCGAATGATGTGGACGAACCCGATTTCACCGGTGTGGTGGACATGGGTGCCGCCGCACAGCTCGGCGCTGAACGTGTCGCCGTCGTCCTTGATCTCCACCACGCGGACTTCGGCTCCGTACTTGTCGCCGAAGAACGCGAGCGCGCCCGATTCGACGGCCTGGCGGTAGCCGGTGGTGCGCCACTGGACTTCGAGGTCGTGACGGATCTTCTCGTTTGCGAGCTGCTGCACTTCCACGAGGGCCGAGCGCGGCGCCTGCTCGAGGTGGGTGAAGTCGAACCGGAGGCGCTCGGGCGTCACCAGTGAGCCTTGCTGGCGGACGTGGCCGCCGAGGATGGAACGGAGGGCGGCATGCAGCAGATGCGTCCCCGTGTGGTTCCGGGCCGAACCGGACCGCCACTGCAGGTCAACCGTTGCCCCGGCGCTCTCAGCCACCCGGATGGCCCCCTCCGCGACGCGGCCGCGGTGGACGATTGCGCCCCCTGCTGCCTGCGTGTCTTCAACCATGAAGACGCCCGAGGGGGTGCGAATGTTCCCGTGGTCGCCCACCTGGCCACCGCCCTCAGGGTAGAACGGCGTGGTGGAGAGAATGATTTCGCACGCCTCGCCCCCGGTGGCGATATCCACAAGTGCGCCACCCTTGAGGATGGCCACCACCGCCGCATCGGCCTCGATGTGCGAGTACCCCACGAAGTCGCTGTGGTCCTCTCCCAGCGACTGCAGGACAGGCGACACCTCGCCTTTGAGAAATTTGCCCTGCTGGCGAGCGCGCGTGCGCTGCGCCTCGAGGGCGACCTCGAACCCACGGTCGTCGAGCCCGAAGCCCTCAACCGCGGCGATCTCCCGCGTGAGTTCGAGCGGCATGCCGTAGGTGTCGTAGAGGGTGAACGCTTCCTCGCCGGGCACGGCTTCCGCGCCACCGGCCCCCAACCGTTCGAGCAAGGCTTCGAGCCGCAGCGAGCCCGCGGCCAGGGTCCGCGTGAAACGCTCCTCTTCGGCGGAAAGCGCGCGCTTGATGAAGTCACGATTTTCGGTGAGGTGGGGGTAGGCGCCGCCCATCTTGCCGATCGCCGCCTCGGCCAACCTCGCAGTGAACGCCTCGCGGACCCCGACCTTGCGCGCGAAGTAGATGGCCCGCCGAACAACGCGGCGCAGCACGTACCCGCGTCCCTCGTTGCTCGGCACCACCCCGTCGCCGACGAGCAGCGTGGCAGCGCGACAGTGCTCGGACATGGCGCGGATGGCGTAGGCCTGCTCTTCGGTGGCGCCGCCGCCCACATAGTCGACGCCCACCACCGCCGCGGCCTCGGAGAGGATTGGGAGAAAGATGTCGGTCTCAAAAACCGAGCGGACACCCTGGAGCACCATCGCAACGCGCTCCAGGCCACTCCCGGTGTCGATGTTCTGGGCCGGGAGGTTCGTGCGTGTGCCGTCCGGGTGCTGGTACAGCTGCATGAACACCAGGTTCCAGATCTCCAGGAACCGGTCGCTGTAACCGACACCCGCCGGCTTGCCATCGGGGCCCGTATGGAGTCGCGCGCCGTCGATGCCCTTTTCGGGTTCGAGGTCGTAGTAAATCTCGCTGTCCGGACCGCAAGGGCCGCTGGCTCCGGGTGTCCCGTTGGAAAAGCTGAACCAGTAGTTCAGGTCCTCATCGCGCCGGTGGATGTGCTGGTCAGGCAACCCAACTTCGCGCCAGAAGCCGTAGGAATCGTCGTCGTCCAGATAGATCGTGGCGTGCAGCCGCGAGGCGTCGATCCCATACTCCTTCGTCATGAGCTCCCACGCCCACTGGATCGCCTCCCGCTTGAAGTAGTCACCGAAACTGAAGTTGCCAAGCATCTCGAATGCCGTGCAGTGGCTCATGTCGCCGACTTCCTCGATATCCGTGGTGCGGAAGCAGCGCTGCACCGTTACGGCGCGCGGACCCGGCGGGGCCTGCTCGCCCATGAACATGGGCTTGAACTGCTGCATTCCGGCACTGGTGAACATGGAGGTGGGGTCGCCGATGGGCACCAGGGGCCACGGCGGCAGATGGGCATGGCCCCGCTCCTTGAAAAAGGAAAGAAAGGCCTCTCGTATCTCGTCGGACGTGCGGGGTGGGTTTGACATGGTCGTCGTCGAATCCTATGTGTCGCCCCCGCAACGTGTCGAGGGTTGGCGCCTGGGACGAGTCTGTACGAGGAAATTGCTTGACAGCCTTTTTCACCCCTTTCTACGATGCCGGTGGACGTCTGTGTTACGTCCTTTATGCGCACCGAATCTGAGCCTCCCAGTACCCGCCCCGGCCTCCCACCCCAGCGTCTCTTGCTGTGCCCGGGTGGAGCAGCCCTATGAGCCGCCTCGGCGTCGTTGTGCTTGCCGCAGGGATGGGCACCCGCATGAACTCAGCGCTGCCCAAGGTACTCCACCCGGTTTGCGGGATGCCCATGGGCGGCCACGTGATCGCGGCCGCGCGAGAACTCGGTCCGGCGCGGATCGCAGTGGTCGTCGGCCACCAGGGCGACCTGGCCCGCCAACAACTCGCGGCGCCAGACCTGGTCTTCGTTGACCAGACCGAGCTACTGGGGACCGCGGACGCCGTCCGTCGCTGCGAGAGTGCTCTCGCCGGCTGCGACCGCGTGATGGTCTTGAACGGCGATTGCCCGCTCATCACGCCGCTGCTGCTTCAGGGCCTCAACGATGCCCTCGAACGTTCCGGCGCGATCGCCTTCGTCTCCTGCAGGGTGGATGACCCCGGGCGCCTCGGCCGGGTGGTGCGCGATGCTTCCGGGGCGGTGAGAGCCGTCGTCGAGGCAGCGGACTACGAGGGGCCCGATGACCCCGCGGAGATTAACGCCGGGCAATACGTTTTTGATGCTGCCTGGCTCTGGCGGACGCTCCCCCAGGTGCCGGTCAGCCCGAAGGGCGAGTACTACCTGACCCACCTCGTCGGCGCGGCTGCTGCCCTCCGGCCGGCAGTGACGGTCACGGCGGCAGCAGCCGAGGCACTCGGCGTCGACGACCGCGTGAAGCTTGCCGAAGCCGAGGCGTTGATGCGCGCCCGCATCCTCGAACGCCACATGGTCGCCGGCGTGACCATCACCGATCCCGCGACCACCTACATCCACGCTGCCGTGAGGCTCGCCCGGGACGTGACTATCCTCCCCGGCAGCCACCTGCAAGGAGCGACATCCGTCGAGACGGACGCGGTCATCGGTCCCGCCTCGACGCTCAGAAACGCGGTCATCGGTACCGCTACCCGCGTGCAGTCGTCGGTTGTGGAGGATTCGCGCATCGGCGCGCGCTGCAACGTTGGGCCGTTCGCCCACGTCCGCGGAAACGCCACTGTCGGCGATGACTGCGAAATCGGGAACTACGCGGAAGTGAAGAACTCCGTCCTCGGAAACGGCGTGAAGATGCACCACTTCAGCTACATGGGGGATGCCGACATCGGCGCGCGGGCCAACATCGCGGCCGGGTCGATCACGAGCAATTTCGATGGCGTACGAAAGCATCGCACGACCATCGGCGAGGACGCGTTCATCGGCTGTGACACCCTGCTCATTGCCCCCGTGACCGTGGGTGACGGCGCCTACACCGCGAGCGGCGCCGTCGTTACCCGGGATGTCGACCCCGGCCAGACCGTTGCAGGGATCCCGGCGCGTCCGTTCGAACGCAAGGAGCGCCCCGAGTGATTGATCAACCTGCCAGTACCCCCGTACGAACGCCGCGCACAGCCGCGAGCGGCCGTGGGAGCCGACCGTGGGCTTAGAGACCATCGCCACTATCGCCTGCATCGTTGTCCTGGGCCTTGTATTGGGCGCGGTTGCCGCGACCGAGGCCGCACTCGAACGGGCGAACGATGTTCGCATCCAGGCACTCGCGGCCCGGGGCAATCGCCAGGCGCAACGCATCGCGCCCAGCGTCGGCCAGCCGGGGCGCTTCCTCGGTGCGATCACCGCCGCACGCGTGTTGAGCGCCACGCTCATCCTGTCGCTCTTCGCCTACCTCGGCGCCCGCGAGTACACGCCGTTCATCGGCGCGGTCGGCTTTGGCATGATCGGCGGCACCCTCATCGCAGTCATCCAGCTCACCGTGGGCATGGTGGTCGCCCGCGCTCCCGAGTATGCGGCCCTGCGGCTCTCCGGCGTGGCACACGTCACCCGCATCGTCTTCGCCATACCGGCGTTCATCCTGGGGCTGCCTTCAGCGCTGGTCGCACGCTCCATCAGCGCGGTGACCCCCGACGCCGGCACCGACATTCTCTCTCTGGTCGAACGCGAAGAGGCCGCCGGCGGCGTGGAGGAGCAAGAGCGCCGCATGATCCGCGGCATCATCGCCCTCGAGGACAAGACCGCCCGCGAAATCATGGTCCCCCGGATCGACATGGCCGTTGCCGACATCGAGGACTCCGTCGGCGATGTCGCCGCCATCGTCACCGAGCGCGGCTTCAGCCGTGTGCCGGTCTACCGCGAGAACATCGACGATATCGCTGGCATCGTCTACGCCAAGGACCTCCTGCGCGCGATCGGGAACGGCGGGACGGACCGCCCTCTCTCCGACCTCCTGCGGGACGCATTCTTCATCCCCGAGTCGAAACGCCTGGACGAGCTCCTGACAGAGATGCAGTCGCGCCGCGTGCACATGGCCATCGTCGTCGATGAATACGGCGGGACCGCCGGGCTCGTCACGATCGAAGACCTCCTCGAGGAGATCGTGGGCGAAATCGAGGACGAGTACGATGTCGCCCGGCCCCCGATGGAGGTCATCTCCGAGGATGAGGTCGTCCTCGATGCGGGCGCCAGCACCGACGTCTTGAAGGAACTCTTCGGCTACGAAGTCGAATCCGAGGACTTCGACACGGTCGGGGGCTTTCTCATCCACCAGCTCGGCCGCCTGCCAGCCGTCGGCGATGAGGTCGAAGCCGATGGCCTCACGCTGCGGGTGCTGAGCATGGCGGGCCGGCGAGTACGCCGCCTGCGCGTTGCCCGCGATCGCGGCCCGGTGCCCGAGGGGGCAATCCCACAATAGCGAGCGGACATGAGAGAATCCCCGGCCGTGACACACCATCCAGAACTGCCGTATTGGCTCGCCCTCAGGCGGGCCGGCCTGGGGAGCACGAATTTCGCGTTGCTGCTCGCCCGGTTCGGCACCATCGAGGCCGCCTGGACAGCACCGGCCGGGGCGCAAGCCGCCGCCGGGATCGACCCCCAGTACGTGCGCGCCATAGCCAAGGCCCAGGCGGGATTCGACCCCGATAGAGAACTGCGGCTGCTCGAGCAATACCAGTCGCGGGCGCTCACCTGGCTCGACCGGGACTACCCGGCGAATCTCCGCGAGATACCGCAGAGCCCGCCCGTCATCTTCGTTCGGGGCACCGAAGGGCCACAGTTCGATCAGGCTGTTGCCGTGGTCGGCACGCGGCACGTCACGCCCTACGGCCGGCAGGCAGCAGAGCACTTCTGCGAAGCGCTCGCGAAAGCGGGCGTGACCATCGTCAGCGGCCTGGCACGGGGTGTGGATGCCATCGCCCACCGGGTCGCCCTCGAACACGGCGCGCCCACCGTCGCGGTCCTGGCCGGGGGCATCGACCAGGTTTATCCGCGGGAAAACGCGGGCCTTGCCGAGCGGATCCTCCAGCAGGGCTGCCTGGTCAGCGAGTACCCCGTCGGCATCCCTGCTCGCCGCGACTACTTCCCCCGCCGGAACCGGATCCTGTCCGGCCTTGCGCGGGCAGCGCTGCTGATCGAGGCGGGTGAAGGCAGCGGTGCGCTCCATACCGCGAACTGGGCGTTCGAACAGGGCCGCGATGTCTTCGCCGTGCCCGGCAGCATCTTCTCCCGCCAGAGCCAGGGCACGAACCAGCTCATCCGCGAGAACACCGCGAAGCTGGTAGCGACCCCCGAGCAGCTCTGCCAGGAGCTCAACCTGCTGACCACCGCCGGCCAACTCCCGTTAACCCGCGAGCCCTCCCGGGCGTTACAGGAGCGCGGGAGTACTTCCGGTCCACCGCCGGATGACCCGGTGCTGCGGGCACTCATGGGGGGGCCGCGGCACGTCGATGAGGTCGCTCGCGAAGCGGGTTTGCCGGTCGCCCAGGTAAGCAGTTCGCTCCAGCTCTTCGAACTCACCGGGTCGGTGCGGCAGACCGCGCCGATGACCTATGCCCTTGCCTGAGACGGCTGTCTTTCCCCTCTGCCTATAGACAGAGCGAAGAGTCGCTCACTACTCTCGAAGTACTGCGCCATTCCGCTCGGCGCCGAAAAAGGTTGATATCGATTGGCTACTGCAACACCAACACGGGGTAAGCGCACCGCGCAGGCACCGGCCCGGACCACCCGGAAACAGCCGGCGACCGCCACGCCCTCCAACGGGCGGGCGCGAGGCAAGCACGCCCCGAATCTCGTCATCGTCGAGTCCCCGACAAAGGCCCGGACCGTCAAAAACATCCTCGGCGACGACTACGAAGTCATAGCTTCGGTTGGGCACGTGCGCGACCTGCCGCCTTACGGTTACGGCGTCGAAGACATCGAGTCGCTCAACTTCAAACCGAAGTACGTAGTGGTGAAGGACAAGCGCCGCGGCGTGGACAAGAACGACATCGTTGCCGACATCGCCCGCGCGGCGAAGGCCGCGGACCGCGTCTTTCTCTCGACCGACCCCGACCGCGAAGGCGAAGCGATCGCCTGGCACATCAAGGAAGCGGCCGGCATCCCCGACGAGAAGGCAACGCGCGTCGTCTTCCACGAAATCACGAAACCCGCCATCGAGGCAGCCTTCGCCGAGGCGATGGGCCAACACGTCGCCACCACGGCCGCCGACCACCACCGCAAGGCGCCGGGCAAGATCGACATGGACCTGGTGGATGCCCAGCAGGCCCGCCGCGTCCTCGACCGGCTTATCGGTTTCCCCCTCACCTGGTTCGTGCAGAAGAAAGTGAGCCGGGGCGCCAGCGCGGGTCGCGTCCAGAGCGTCGCCCTTGGCCTGATCGTAAACCGGGAGAAGCAGATCCGGGACTTCCGGCCTGTCGAGTACTGGACCGTCCATGCCGGCCTCGCCAAGCAGGCCCGGGCGTTCGAAGCCGAATTGACGAAGTTCGCGGGGGCGGTGAAGGGTACGAAGCTCAAGCCCACGTTCACGAGCGCCGGACCGGCCATCCCTTCGGAAGCGGCTGCCAATGAGCTGCTTGCGAAGCTCCGCCGCTCGCAATTTCACGTCGCCAGCGTCGCCCGCGGCGAAAAGAAGCGTTCACCCGCGCCGCCGTTCACGACGAGCACCTTCCAGCAGGCCGCGGTCAACCGCCTCGGCATGAGCGCCGCCCGCGCGATGAGCATCGCCCAGGAGCTGTACGAAGGCGTCAACGGCCAGGCCGGCCTCATCACCTACATGCGGACCGACTCGCTCAACATCTCGCCCATCGCCCGGCTGCAGGCGCGAGACTTCGCCGCCCACACCTGGGGCAGCGAGTTCATCCCGGCGAAGGAGCGCGTCTACGTCACCCGCTCGCGCGGCGCCCAGGAGGCCCACGAGGCCGTTCGCCCGACCAACCCGTCGGCCACCCCCGACAGCCTTCGCCGCACCCTGAATAACGACCAGCTGCGTATCTACACGCTCATCTGGCAGCGCTTCATGGCCAGCCAGATGTCAGACGCGCGCTACGCCACCGTCAC
>CAUJEQ010000053.1 GCA_963169135.1 Chloroflexota bacterium | reverse complement strand
TTGCTGACCCGGCCGAAGGTGGGCTTGAAGCCGACGCAACCGTTGAGCGCCGCCGGGATGCGGATGCTTCCGCCGGTATCGGTGCCCAGCGTGCCCGCGGCGAGGCGGGCGACGATGGCGGCGCCCGAGCCACCGCTCGAGCCGCCAGGGATGCGGTCGAGCGCCCAGGGGTTGTGGGTGGCGCCGGTGTGAGGGTTGTCGGTGGTGGTGCCCCACGCGAACTCGTGCGTGTTGGTCTTCCCTATTAACACGGTTCCGGCTTCGCGCAGGCGGCGGGCGCAGGTTGAGTCAGCGGCCGGGACGCGGCCACGGAGCACCTTCGAACCGCCGGCAGTTTCGATGCCGGCGGTGTCGTAAAGGTCCTTCAGGCCGATGGGGATGCCGTGCAGGGGGCCGCGATAGTCGCCATGCACAATCTCGGCAGCCGCACGGGCGGCATCTTCGCGGGCCCGCGCGGCGGTCACGGTAACGAAGGCGTTGAGCGCCGGGTTCAGGCGCTCGACGCGCGCCAGGTAGGCTTCGGCAAGCTCGACCGGCGAGGCATCGCGGCGTTCCAGCGCGCGTCCGGCTTCGGCGATGGTGAGGTCGGTCAGGTCGGGCATGGTTCGTGCTCCTGGCGAGTACTGGGCCGCCATGCTACGCGAGCCGCGGCAGCGGTACGAGTCTCGCACCGGCAGGGAGGACCGCAAGGGAGAGAAAGACGGGCGTCTCCTCTATTGACGCTATGGAGGTGAGCCGACAGAGTTACGTATAGATGGTTGCTACTGTCACCCTGACCGCACTGCTCGCCACGGCCGCTGCTGCCGCTGCGCGCGCGCGCCGGTAACTGGTGGCGGTCAGAAGCACCATACTTTCATAGACAACGAAGGGCCGCCTCCATGGCGGCCTTTCTGTGAGAGCAGATGCGGGCTACCTGGGGGAGACAGGAGAAGCCAATGCTGACGGAGACCTCGGCAGACCCGAGCCGTTTCATCTCCCGGCGGATGCAGGCAGTCCCCCCCAGCGGGATCCGCAAGTTTTTCGACCTCCTGAGCACAATCGACGACGTGATCTCGCTCGGCGTTGGCGAACCCGACTACGTGACTCCGGAGCCGATCCGCAGGGCCGCGATCGAGAGCATCGAGCACGGGCACACGCACTACACCTCGAACTATGGCCTGCTCGAACTGCGTGAAAAGCTGAGCGACCACATCTTCCGTCTCTACGGTGTCCGCTACGACCCGAAGACGGAGATCGTCATCACGAGCGGGTCGAGCGAGGCGTTCGACGTGGCACTCCGGTCGTTGCTGGACTCCGGAGACGAAGTGCTCTGCGCCGACCCGTGCTACGTGGCCTACATGCCCGCGACGATCATGGCCGGCGGGGCCTTCGCGCCGGTGCCGACGTATGGCTCGAACGATTTCCGGCTGCTGGCGGCCGACGTCGAGGCGGCCGTCACCCCGCGGTCAAAGGCACTGCTGCTCGGCTACCCTTCGAACCCGACGGGCGCGACGATGGGCCGCGAGGACCTGCTTGCCATCGCCGAGGTGGCGGAACGGCACGACCTGGCCGTGATCAGCGACGAGCTGTACGACCGGATGACGTATGTGGGCGAACACACGTGTTTCGCCTCTCTGCCCGGAATGAGGGACCGAACGGTCCTCCTTGGCGGATTTAGCAAGGCCTACGCTATGACGGGATGGAGGCTCGGCTGGGTTGCCGCCCCCGGGCCGCTTGCAGAAGCAGTAATGAAGGTGCATCAGTACGTGATGATGTCCGCTCCCACCGCATCGCAGTATGCGGCCATCGCCGCGCTCGACGAGGGCGAGAGCTTCGTTGCCGAAATGGTTGCCGAGTACGACCGGCGCCGGCGGCTCATCGTCGATGGGTTGCGGGCGGTCGGTCTATCCACCTTCGAACCGCGTGGCGCGTTCTACGCCTTCCCGGACATTACCGTCACGGGCATGGATAGCGTGACCTTCAGCGAGCGGCTCCTGGCTGAAGAGCGCGTCGCGGTTGTACCGGGCAGCGCGTTCGGGACCTATGGCGAGGGATACGTGCGCGCCTGCTACGCAAGCGGCTACGAACAGATCGAGCGGGCGCTGGAACGCATCGGCAGGTTCGTCCAGAGGCATCGGGGTGACTGAGCACGCCGCCCGTCAACCTGTCTGTTCCCGCGGCGGCCATGCGCTCATGGCCACTGTCGTGCGAAGTCTATTCTGGTGAGGTAAGCGTATGAGCAGTGTGATGTATCCGATCGAGACCGAAGCAACGGCCGACATGCCGCCAGGGGCTGCGCCGTCATTCGGAGACCTGGACACAGGCATTGTTCACGAGCCGGCGCCACTGGTCCTTTCTGAATCCGCGCACCGCAGCAGGCAGACGCCGGAACCGCTGCTCGGTCTGAATGGGCGCTTCCACCTGGATGACCTGGCCATCGATGGCCAACTGATGGTTGAGGCGAGCCCCATCCCGGGAATGGTCCACATCCATGCTGACATGGCCTACACACGCGGAGGTGGCGTGGAATACGACGCCCAGGTACGCGAGTCGTGGGTGACTCGCGCGAGTGCGCTGGACCGTTCGCCGGAGGCGCGCGCCCGCATCGCGAAAGCCCTCGCCGACCTCGCCCGCCTGCCGCACCAGTCCACGGTCACCGTCTCCTTCACCGCCTGACGGCGCCGTCGTCGCCGCCCGGAGCCCGCCCCCTGCCCTGCACCCGTGAGGGATGCACGACAGGGGCTTCGTGTGTCATGCGTCATCGGGATAGGAAGCCTGGCATGAATCACCCCCTTGCCATCGGCCCCGTGGATGCTAGGATTCGGCGCCATCAATAGGTTTCGGCAGGGGGTAGGTATGGTCATCGTGAGGAGGAGTGTGCGGTCAGCTGTTATCGGCGTTTGCCTGGCCGGAGCGCTGCTGGCGGCCGCCTGCGGAGGTGGCGGTGATGACAACGGCGGCGGTGGGAGCGGGGATGGGGACGTCAAGCTCGAAAACGTCAACACCCAGAACGCGACACCCACGCCAGATACGAACCGGCCGGAAGTGGTGGTCGAGGTCAAGGACAACTCGTTCAACCCCGAGACGATCACCATCAAGCAGGGCACCAAGGTGGTCTGGAAGTGGGTCGACACATCGAACTCTCACTCGATCATGCTTTCGGGCACGACATCCCCCGAGCAGACGTCCGGAACGTACGAGCGTGTGTTCGATCAGAAAGGCGTGACCTACCCGTACCAGTGCGGCGTGCACGGCGCCTCGATGTCCGGACGTATCGTCGTCGAATAGGGCTTGTTAGTGGACCTCGGCCCGGGCGCCTGCTGCGTGGAGTTCGCGCAGCAGGCGCTCCGCTTCGGCGGGCCCGAGCCCGGTGGCGACAATTGCAGGCGAGCGGTCGGCCGCGTCCGCCAGCTCCTTCGCTTCTCTGAGGCCGGTCTGGAGTGCTTCCCGCAAGACCTTGATGACCGCGATCTTGTTCCGTCCCGTGGCCAACAGGACCACGGTGGTCCCGGTGGCGATGTCTGTGGAGCGCTGGGCCATGACCAGTTCGATCATCTCCGCGAGGTCGGCGGCCGCGCGCCGTTCGCCAGGCGGCCTGCCCTTCGCCACCTGCGGCGTCGGGCGATGGTTGGTCCGCGTTTGGCCAACCATCGTGGCGACCAGTGCGGTGTCGGCAACCGCCCAGGCGGCGATCGTCGCCCAGGTCAGCGGGCTTTCGATGCCCTTGAGCAGGAACGACGCGACGAACAGGAGGGTGGCGAGGGCCGAGACGGCAGCCAGGGCGATCAAACGGTTCACGGTCGCGGATCATAGGGGCCGACGCTCGCACCGGTAAGCTCGACAATCCCCGGGCCTACCGCCGGCAGGGCCCGAAATGCTGGCCTGTTGACCCCTGTACAATCCTGCCGAATGGGCGCAGTCTTTGGGGAAACCAGCCAAGGAGGCAACCCATGTCCGTCGCACGAGTAACCGAAATTTCATCGACATCGGCAGTGAGTTTCGAAGACGCCCTCAAGGGCGGCATCGACCGGGCGAACAAGACCCTGCGCAACGTGAAGGGCGCGTGGGTGAAGGAGCAGCAGGTCGACGTGAAGGACGGCAAGATCAGCAGCTACCGCGTGAATCTGCTGGTGACGTTCGTCCTGGACGATTAGCG
>CAUJEQ010000052.1 GCA_963169135.1 Chloroflexota bacterium | reverse complement strand
GCTGCAGTCGCTGCAGACGAGCGTCTTGTCGGTGTACGACACCCAATGACCCTCCTGAAATTGCGTGGAACCTACGGTCATCGAGCGCCGGTGGAATTCGAATGACCTCTCCGTGAGGCCGATGGAACGCGGTTACCGTGGCTAGCGTACCAGTACCGATCGCGGCTGTCATCAAGAATGTGCTGATTTCGGTTCGACAGCCAGCGAATCTCCGCCCACGATTGACGGCCATGGATCCGCTGCCGCCCCCACGGCTTGGCCGGTTCGCGCTGCTCGTGCTCTCTGCGACGATTCTCGTTTCGGTCATGAGCGCGTCGATGACGACGGTCGCGTTGCCGGATCTCCAGGAGCACTTCCGCGTCGGCGACGACACCCTGACGTGGGTCGTGACGGCCTATATCATCACGTTCGCCACCGGGACGGTGGTCTACGGGCGCCTCGCCGACATAGTCGGCACCAAGCCGATGTACGTCTTCGGACTGACGCTCTTCACCGTCGCATCCCTCGGGGTCGCGCTGGCGCCTTCCTACTGGCTGCTGGTGGCAGCCCGGGCGGCCCAGGGATTCGGCGGGACGGCAGTGCCCTCGCTCTCACTCGCAACAATCGTAAAGACGACCTCTGATCGGGAACGCGGCCGGGCGATGGGCACAACGATCATGGCGGTGGGGGTGGGTTTTGGGCTCGGCCCGCTCGTGGGTGGTGCGCTGACGGAGATTGGAAGCTGGCGCGCCCCATTTTTCGCGACCGCGGCCTCGGCGGCGGCGCTGCTCCCGCTGGCGCTCAGGGCAGTCCCGGGAGTCCCTGGCGACTCGAACCAGCGTTTCGACGCACCCGGTGCGGGCCTGCTGGCGCTCACCGTGACTGGAGGGGTGCTGGCGCTCAACCGCCTCCCCCGCGACCCGGCCGACTCCGTCGGCCTGGTAGCGCTGGGATGCGCGCTGGTGGCCGGAGCCTTGATGGTGGCGCGAATCGTGGGAACCCCGGACCCGTTCCTCTCTCCCCGCGTCGTCCGCAATGTGCGCTTCATGCGGATGGCCGGCGTCGGGTACGCCACGCAAGGGTTGCACTTCGGTGCGGTAGTACTGATCCCCCTCCTGCTGTATCGCTATCACGAAACCAGCATCATCCAGGTCGGACTGCACCTCCTGCCGGGAGCGTTGGCGATCGCCTTGTTTGGTATGGCGGGCGGCGTACTCTCGCACACGGTCGGGAATCGGCTGCTGATCATCGCCGGGACAGCGATCATGGTGGTGGGTGTTGGCTACTTCCACCTGGCGGGCTTCGATGGTCCGGCGTGGGGCGTGAGCCTCGTCTACCTGGTCATCGCATCCGGCTACGGCATGGTGAACGCATCTGTGATCAACGCCGCCACGGGCGAACTCGACTTCGACCTCGCCGGGCTCGGGGTCGGTGTGTTCAACCTCGTGTTCTTCCTTGGTGGGGCAACAACGGTCGCGCTCTCGGGGTCCATCCTCAGGTCCCGGGAGGGTGCCGTTTCGGCCATCAATCCCCTGGTTGGCGGCGGCGCCACGGAGTTCAGCGATGCACTCATCCCGGTGCTGGCGGTGGCGTGCCTGGGCTTTTTCCTTGGGCTGGGCACACCCGGCCGCAAGGACGCTGAACCGGGTAGGGAACCCGTTGTCGCCCCGCCAGCGTAAGTCTGCGCTATACTCGGCCTAACCGTCCCGCACGCAGCCAGGTCCGGGCCCAACGGTCCCCCACGGGGAAGTCGCGGAACCTGGCGAGACGGCAGCCCGGGTTCTCACCCGGAAAGGGCCCAAGTACCCCCACGCACGTGGAAGGAGGCTTGGGACATGGGAATCAGCCCGCCCTCACGCACCAGACCCTTGTAGCCCGGTAACCGGCGACATCCACATTGCGCCGGGATCTCCCGGCAGCGTTCAGTACAAGGAGCCCAACGGTGCATCCAGACAGTTTCGCCAGTCGCACTACCCTGTCCTCGGGCGGGGGCACCTACACCTATTTCTCGCTCGAAGCGCTCCGCGCGAAGGGCGTCGGCCATCTCGACCGGCTGCCATTCTCACTCAAGATCCTCCTCGAAAACCTGCTCCGGCTGGAGGATGGACGAGCCGTCACGCGCGAGGACATCGAGGCACTCGCATCCTGGCAGCCGAACAGCGGGACCGATCGCGAGATCGCGTTCACGCCCGCGCGGGTCCTGCTCCAGGACTTCACCGGCGTGCCGGTGGTGGTCGACCTCGCCTCGATGCGCGAGGCGATCAAGTCGCTTGGCGGCGACCCCGGCCGGATCAACCCTCTGCAGCGCGTCGACCTCGTCATCGACCACTCCGTTCAGGTCGACAACTTCGGCACGGCTGACGCATTCACGCGGAACGTGGAAATCGAATTTGAGCGGAACCGCGAGCGCTACCAGTTCCTGCGCTGGGGCCAGCAGGCCTTCGACAACTTCCGTGTCGTCCCTCCCGGGACCGGCATCGTTCACCAGGTGAACCTCGAGTACCTCGCCTCCGTCGTTTTCGAGAAGGAGGAAGGCGGGCAGACGCTCGCCTACCCCGACACGCTGGTCGGCACGGACTCGCACACCACGATGATCAATGGCCTCGGGGTGCTCGGCTGGGGCGTGGGTGGCATCGAAGCGGAAGCTGCGATGCTCGGCCAGCCGGTGGCGATGCTCATCCCCGAAGTGGTCGGCTTCAAGCTGACGGGCAAGCTTCCCGAAGGCGCGACCGGCACGGACCTCGTCCTCCGTGTGACCCAGATGCTGCGGGAGCGGGGCGTGGTCGGCAAGTTTGTGGAGTTCTACGGGACCGGCCTCACGACACTGCCCCTCGCCGCCCGTGCGACCATCGCCAATATGGCGCCCGAGTACGGTGCGACCATGGGCTTCTTCCCCGTCGACGCCGAGACGCTCAACTATCTGCGGTTCACGGGGCGAGAGGACGCCCTGGTAGCGCTGGTGGAGAGCTATTGCAAGGCCCAGGGGCTATTCCGGACCGATGCCACGCCGGACCCCGTGTTCTCCGACACACTCTCACTCGACCTTGGAGATGTGGTCCCGGCCATTGCGGGGCCCAAGCGGCCACAGGACCGGATCTCGCTGACCGACGCGAAGGCCGACTGGGAAAAGAACCTTGCCGCCACGGTCGACCCGGCGAAGTCAGGCGCGTCGGCCCACATTCAGAACGGCGTGACGTTCGACCTGAAACATGGATCGGTGGTGATTGCCGCCATCACGAGCTGCACCAACACCTCCAACCCTGAAGTCATGCTCGGGGCGGGCTTACTCGCGCGGAAAGCGGTCGAGAAGGGACTCAAGACGCCGCCGTGGGTGAAGACCAGCCTTGCGCCGGGTTCACAGGTGGTGACGGAGTACCTCGACGCGGCAGGCGTTACGCCCGCTCTGAATGCGCTCGGCTTCAACCTCGTCGGCTATGGGTGCACCACATGCATCGGAAACTCGGGACCGCTCGACCCGAAGATCACCGAGGCGATTAAGGAAAACGACCTGGTTGCGGCGGCCGTCCTCTCGGGCAACCGGAACTTCGAAGGGCGCGTGAACCCGGACACACGCGCGAACTACCTGGCTTCTCCGCCCCTGGTCGTGGCCTATGCGCTCGCCGGGCGGATGGACATCGACCTCTACAACGAGCCCATCGGCAACGGCAAGGACGGGCAACCCGTCTTCCTGCGCGACATTTGGCCATCGCAGGCCGAGGTCGAAGAAGCCATCCGCACCTCCGTCCGTTCGGACATGTTCCGCAAGCGCTACGCGGAGGTGTTCAAGGGCGACGACCGGTGGCGCAACCTCGATACACCCGAAGGCGGGCTGTTCAAGTGGGAAGCCTGGTCCACCTACATCAAGAACCCGCCTTACTTCGACAACCTGACCATGACGCCTGCCCCGGTGACCGATATTGCCGGAGCGCGCGTGCTGGTGATGGTCGGCGACTCGGTCACGACCGATCACATCTCGCCGGCAGGGAACATCAGCGCCAACAGCCCGGCGGGAATCTACCTCCGCGAGATGGGCGTCGACCGCAACGATTTCAACTCCTACGGGTCCCGCCGCGGCAACGACGAGGTGATGGTCCGTGGCACGTTCGCAAACATCCGTCTGCGCAATCAGCTCGCGCCGGGGACGGAAGGCGGCGTGACTCAACACCTGCCCGCTGGTGAGGAGATGACCATCTTCGACGCCTCGGCCCGCTACAAGGCTGAAGGAGTGCCGCTGCTCGTGCTCGCGGGCAAGGAGTACGGGACGGGCTCGTCGCGCGACTGGGCGGCAAAGGGCGTGAACCTGCTCGGCGTGAAGGCGGCCATCGCGGAATCGTACGAGCGCATCCATCGTAGCAACCTGGTCGGCATGGGCGTGCTGCCGCTGCAGTACCTGCCGGGCGAGAACCGCGAATCGCTCGGGCTGACCGGCCGGGAGACCTTTGCGATCGATGGTATCGCGGCCGGCCTCGAGCCCGGTAAGCGCCTGGCCGTGACAGCCCGCGCCGACGACGGCAAGACAACGACCTTCGATGCGATCTGCCGGATCGACACCCCGGTCGAGCTGGACTACTACCGTCACGGCGGGATCCTGCAGTACGTCCTGCGCCAGCTCGCCAGTCAGCCCCAGGCCTGAGCCACCACCCACCCAGAGGAGCACCCGTTCACATGGCGAAGATCAAAGTCACGAATCCGGTCGTCGAACTCGACGGCGACGAAATGACCCGCATCATCTGGCAGTTCATCAAGGACAAGTTGATTCTCCCTTACCTCGATGTGCAGCTGGAGTACTACGACCTCGGCATGGAGCACCGCGACGCGACCAATGACCAGGTCACCATCGATGCGGCGAACGCCATCAAGAAGCACGGCGTGGGCGTGAAGTGCGCGACAATCACTCCTGACGAGGCGCGCGTCGAAGAATTCAAGCTCAAGCAGATGTGGAAGTCGCCCAACGGCACCGTCCGGAACATCCTCGGCGGCGTGGTCTTCCGCGAGCCCATCGTCTGCAAGAACATCCCGCGCCTGGTGCCGGGCTGGACCAAGCCGATCGTCATTGGCCGCCATGCCCATGGAGACCAGTACAAGGCCACCGACTTTCGCGTCCCCGGCCCGGGAACGGTCACGCTCAGCTGGGTGCCGGATGGCGGTGGCGACCCGATCACCATGGATGTGGCGAAGTTCACCGGCTCGGGCATCACGATGGGCATGTACAACTTTGACGACTCGATCCGTGACTTCGCGCGGGCGTCGCTCCGCTACGGCCTGGACCGGAACTACCCGGTCTACCTGTCGACCAAGAACACCATCCTCAAGGCCTACGACGGCCGCTTCAAGGACCTCTTTCAGGAGGTTTTTGACGCCGAGTTCGCAGCCGACTTCAAGGCAGCCGGGCTTACCTATGAGCACCGGCTGATCGACGATATGGTCGCGGCCTGCATGAAGTGGGAGGGTGGTTATGTCTGGGCGTGCAAGAACTACGACGGCGACGTCCAGTCGGATACCGTCGCACAGGGCTTTGGATCACTCGGGCTCATGACTTCGGTCCTGTTGACGCCCGACGGCAAGGCCTGCGAGGCGGAGGCGGCCCACGGGACAGTCACACGGCACTACCGCGCTCACCAGCGGGGGGAGAAGACCTCGACCAACCCGATCGCGTCGATCTTCGCGTGGACGCGGGGCCTCGCCTTCCGGGCGAAGCTCGACAACACGCCGGACGTCGCCCGGTTCGCCGAAACGCTCGAACAGGTGTGCGTGGAGACCGTGGAGGGCGGCGAGATGACGAAGGATCTCGCGATCTTGATCTCGCCGGACAGCCCGTGGCTGACGACGGAGGGCTTCCTGGACGCACTCGACCGGAACCTCCAGAAGAAGATGGCTGCCTGGTAGGATCGAGATCACGTGGAGGGAGGAACTTCCTCCCTCCACGCCTTGCCCTATAGAGCGGTCAGGCGACCGGGGTCAGCGAAAGCAGGTGCCGGACTTCAACTCCGTCGTCGAGTTCGTCCCAGTAGATCGCGAACCCGCCCGGTTCAAGCCGCCAACGCCGGCGCTGCGCATCTGTAGCATCGCGGAGCCAGTGAAGCCATGGCCTGTCCAGCCCGATCTCAACGACGCGGCCATCGCTGAGCCGCACACGGAGAGTCTTCTCCGATAGCTCCGCGTCCACCGCTGCCACCTCTGGCTCAACGCTCGAACTTTCCGAAGTAGCCATTCCATGCCTCCAGAAACGTTGCCGCATTCGCGGCGCAAAGGCGGAGTACCTCTCCCAGTTCCCTTGAAGTGTATCCCCGGTTGTGCTGCAACGCGACGGGATTGAGCCAGACCTTCGCCTCGCAGGAGTCGCGGAGGATGTGGACATGCGGAGGCTCGACGCCGTCGGATGAGTAAAAGCGAAACATGTACCCTCCGATCCTGAAGGTTGGCATCACCCAAGCCTCCGCTCGAACCAGATGCCGCCTTCCGGCCCCTGTCCGTGGCGGGGGCTGAAGCCCATGCGAATCCAGAAGTAGACCGAAAGCCCCAGCGACGGATGCGCCCACGCGCGCAGGCGCACATACCCGGCCCGTTCCGCCGCCTGCACAAGCAGCCATGCGGCCTCCGAACCAGCACCGTAGCTCCGGTGCGCCTCATCGATACACAGCCGATGGATTGTCAGCCCCTGAGGGTCATCCGCATCGACCTCGGCCATGCCCACGTCCTTGCCATCGCCAATGCGGCGGACGGTCAGGCTGGCCGGCCCGGCGGCCACCAGGTCGAAGCGCTCGCCGTGAGCGGCAAGCTGCTCTGCCACGGTCATCGCGAGAGCCAGTCGCGGGCGGCCTCCGCCACCTCCAGCGTCGGCGCCTTCAGCCGCGTGCAGTCCGGCAGCGAATTCAGGAACGCCTTCCCGTACTGCTTTTCCCAGAGCCGCCGGTCGAGGACTGCGACCACCCCGCGGTCGGTCTTGTCGCGGATGAGCCGGCCAAAGCCCTGGCGGAAGCGGAGGATGGCCGACGGCAGGGCGTAGTCGTTGAACGGGCTCGAGTACTGCTCCGAGCGGGCCTTGAACACCGGGTCCGATGGCACGCCGAACGGCAGCCTGGCGATGATAAGCATCGAGAGCGCGTCGCCCCGGATATCGATGCCCTCCCAGAAGCTGGCGGTGCCGAGCACCAGCGTGCGCGGGTTCGAGCGCAGCTGTTCGGTCAGCTGGCGCGGCGAACCATCAACCCCCTGTGCGAGCGCCAGGATGCCGCGCGCATCGAGTTCGCTCCGGACCAGGTCGGCCACGCGCCGAAGAGCAGCGTTCGACGTGAAAAGGGCGAGCGCGCGGCCTCCGGAGGCGTCGGTCAGTTCGATGACCGCCCTTGCCACGGCGTCCAGGTACTCCCGGGCCGACGGGTCAGGAACGTCCCCCACAGCGGCCAGGAGTGTCGCTTCGCGGTAGTTGAAGGGCGAGCCGAGCTGGAGCATCTCGGGGTCCTGGAGGCCGAGACGGCGCGCGGCAAAGCTCATGTCCCCGTTCGCGCTCAGGGTGGCACTGGTCGCGATGACGGTCTCGGTCTTTGAGAACAGTTCCTCCCAGAGCCGCGGCCCCACCTCCAGGGGCGCCGAGTTCAAGTTGCCGTTCCCGTCGCGGTCGCGGCCGGTCCAGGCGATCGTGTCGTCGCCGGGCGAGCCCATCAGCCGTTCCGCCAGCAGGTGGAGCTCCTGGATCTTACGGAGTGCTGCCTCGAATTCGTCCGCCAGGACATCCGCCGACTCAACGGCGGCCTCGGATACGGCTTTCGCGGCCGTGGCGCCACGAGCTTCCAGGTCTCGCAGTGCCCGCAGGAAGCCGTCCCACGCATCCTCAACGGCCTCCCAGCGGTCACCATGCCGGATGGCCGCGGTAAGCAGCTGCCGGTCGTCCTCCCCCGCAGGAGTGAGCTTTCCGAGCGCTGCGAAGAACGGGGCCGCATGTTCGAAGCAACGCGCGACCGAGTCCTCCAGCGATTTCGCCAGTAGCCCGAACGCCTCCTGGGGCAGGGCGCGCAACAGGGTGGCCACACCGCCCTCGCGCTGCTCGCGCCCCCCGCGGCGGTGGACGCCGTCGAGCGCGTCGATCGTGCGGCGAAGGCTCAGGCTCGCGCCGAACTGGTTGGTGGCGACATCCTCGACGTTGTGCGCTTCGTCGATCACGAGGTGGTCGAACTCCGGGATGGCGCTTCCCCCGGCCGCGAGGTCCGCCAACAGGAGCGCGTGGTTCACCACCAGGATGTGCGCCGATTCTGCGGACTTTCGCGCGCGCAGCAAGAAACAGTGGCCCTCGCGGACGTAACGGTTCTGTTTCGAGAGGCAGTCAGCATCCTGGGCGCTGAAGCGTTGCCACGAGACCCACTCGTCGGGGGCCAGGTTGAGTTCGGACCGGTCGCCGGTCTGCGTCTCGGGCAGCCAGAGCAGCATCGCGGAACCAAGGCGGGCGAAGTCGGGATCGCCAAGCCCGGAGGCGTAGTTGGCGATCCACCGCTGGAGGCAGAGGTAGTTCGCGCGCCCCTTCAGGAGGCTGGCACGCAGGTCCTCCTCGGTATCGATGATCCCGGCCTCGGCCATGATTCGCCGGAGGGCGGGGATGTCCTTGGCGAGCAGCTGTTCCTGAAGGGCGATGGTGTTGGTGGAAACCACCACCCGGCGGCCGTTCCGAACTGCGTCGATGGCTGCCGGGAGCAGGTAAGCCAGCGACTTCCCGACGCCCGTGCCCGCCTCGATGAGGTAGTGCCCGCCCCGGGCGAACGACTGGCGGACAGCCTCGGCCATCTGGCGCTGCTCGGGCCGCTCCTCGAAGCGCTCGATCACGGCGGCGGCCGCCCGCAAGCCGGCGTCGAGGTCGGCCGCCGTGACCGGCAGGGGCGGGTCCTGGGGTTCGAGCGCCGGGTAGTCGGGAGCCTGGCTCAGGGCGGGAATGTGCCGCGCCGAGACGTCCTCCGCGTGCGCCTCACCGGCGATGACGGCGGCAAGGATGGGCTGATTAATCGCGACGAAGCGGGCGAGCTGACTGCGCTGGGCAGGCTCCAGGGCGGCGGCGCGAGCGAGGAGGCGGGCGAACACCGCGGCAGCCGTGCGCGCGTCGTTGAGCGCCCGGTGGTGGTCGATCGCCTCAACCTCCAACTCGCGTGCGACCTCGGCGAGGCCGTGCGACCGCAGGCGCGGCACCAGATACCGCGCCAGCTCGGCGGTATCGAGAGCCTCAACTCGAAGGCGAACGCCTGCGCGGGCAAGGTAGTTGAGGTCGAAGCCGATGTTATGTCCGACGACCTGGCTGCCGCCGATGAAGGTCTCCAGTTCGGGAGCGGCCACCGCAACGCCAGGCGCATTGGCGACCATGTCGTTGGTCACGCCGGTAAAGCGCTCGATGAACGGCGGGATTTCGCGGCCGGGATTGATGAGCTGCTGGTAGGACTCAAGCTCCCGCCCGGACGCGTCGAACCGGACGGCGCCGATCTCGATGATGCGGTCCTGCTCGGGATCGAGGCCCGTGGTCTCGAGGTCCAATGCGACATAGGTGCGGGTCATGGTGCGAACATCCGTGCGAACGAGCAGTCTACGGCCCGCGTGCGCGCGGGGCCAATTGACTCGGACTATGCTCGTTTTCAGGTGCGTCACCGGGTGACGCGGTCGCCGCGCATTAACCGCGCAACAGGTGGGCATTGAGGGGCCTTCTCCGGCATGCGTAGAATCGGGAACCACGGGTCACCCCAGTGAATGGAGGTTTGCGTCTATGAAGGTCTATCCGACCGAAGACATCCGTAATGTGGTCCTGGTTGGCCACGGCAGCGTTGGGAAGACGATGCTTACCGAAGCAGCGTTGTACGAGAGCGGCGGAAGCACGCGCTTCGGCACCATCCAGGACCAGAACACCGTCAGTGACTACGACGACGATGAACACAAGCGGAAGTTCAGCCTGAACCTGGCCATCGTTCCGGTGGAGTGGGAAGGCCGGAAGATCAACATCATCGACACGCCGGGCTACGCGGACTTCGTGTCGGAAGTCCTGTGCGGCGCCCACGCGGCGGACATGGCGGTGGTCGTGGTCGATGCCGTCTCGGGGCCGGAGGTAGGCACCGATCGCGCCTGGGGCATCATCGAAAGGCTCAACCTCCCCCGCATGATCGTGGTCAACCGGATGGACCGTGAGAACGCGGATTTCGACTCCGTGCTTGGCAGATTGCAGGAGCGCTGGGGTCACAAGGTGATGCCCTTGCAGATCCCGATCGGCGCACACGAATCGTTCGAAGGAGTGATCGATCTCCTGCACATGCGCGCGTATATCGGCGAAACGGCGGAAGAGGTCCCCATCCCTGCTGAGATGGTGAGCCACGCCGACGAACTCCGGGCGCAGCTGATCGAAGGCATCGTCGAGACCGACGAAGACCTGATGGCAAAGTACTTTGCCGACGAGGAACTGAGCGAAGACGAACTGCGGAAAGTGCTGCACGGCGGGCTCGATCGCAACCTGATCATCCCGGTCCTGTGCTCGTCGGCGACGAAGCTCATCGGCGTTCGCCAACTGCTGCACAACATCGCATTCAGCGGTCCATCGCCGCTCGACCGCGATCCGATCGAGGCGGATGGCGTGGCCCTCAAACCTGAACCGAACGCTCCGACGCGCGCGCTCGTGTTCAAGACTGCGGCGGACCCCTTCGTGGGGCGGCTCACCTATCTGCGGGTGATCAGCGGGAAAGTGACCGCCGACAGCCATCTCTGGAACGCGAACAAGGAAGCCGACGAACGCCTTGGAACGCTCTACCTCCAGCGTGGCAAGGAGCAGATTCAAGTTTCGGAGCTGAACGCCGGCGACATTGGCGTCGTGGCGAAGCTCGCGCACACAGCCACCGGCGACACTCTCGGGCCAAAGGAGCAGCCGTTGAAGCTGCCACCGATCGCCTTCCCGGCGCCGGTTTTCAGTATGGCGGTTCACCCGGTGGGCAAGGCGGCCGTCGACAAGCTGGGACCGAGCCTCCAGCGGATGGTAGAAGAGGACCCGGGTCTGCTACTGAGCCGCGACATGGGGACGGGCGAGGTTGTCCTGGCGGGACTCGGTGAGGCCCACCTGGACGTGACCATCGAGCGGCTCAAGCGGAAGTTCAACGTTGACGTCGAACTCAGCCTGCCGCGCGTTCCCTATCGGGAAACCGTCGCCCGCAAGAGCCAGGCGGAGTTCACGCACAAGAAGCAGACCGGTGGCCATGGCCAGTACGCAAAGGTTGTCCTCGAGGTCGAACCGCTCGAGCGGGGTTCTGGGGTCCAGTTCAACACGCGGGTGGTTGGCGGTTCGGTGCCGAAGGAATTCATCCCGGCGGTCGAAAAAGGCGTAATGGAAACGGCCCACGGCGGCGTATTCGCCGGCTACGAGCTGACCGACTGCCAGGTTACGCTCCTCGATGGCAAGCACCATCCGGTTGACTCGAGCGAGATGGCCTTCAAGGTCGCAGCTTCGCAGGCGCTCAAGGAGGCTATCAACGGAGTCGGGGGGACGCTCCTCGAACCGGTGATGACCATCACGGTCTGGGCGCCGGAAGAGCATGCGGGTGACGTGGTCAGCGACCTGAACACCAGGCGCGCGAAGATCCACGGTATCAATCCTGACGGCGGGTCGAGCGTCATCGAAGCCGAGGTTCCGCTCGCCGAAGTGCAGCGCTACGCATCCGACCTTCGTTCGATCACCCAGGGACGAGGTGCCTTCTCGCTCGCTTTCGATCACTACGGTGATGTGCCGTCGCACATCGCCCAGAAGGTCGTCGCCGACCACAAGAAGGAACTCGAAGAGGCGCATTAGCTGCCAGGGCTACGGCGAGCCCTCGTAGGTGATCCCGGGCAGCACCGACTTGAAGCCGGGGCCCGGGGCTCCACCTCCGGTGTTGTCGCGGGTGACCTGCACGGTGATGGTCGTGATGCCGCCGCCGCCCAGCAGCGGCTCGATGATGATCGTGCCGGTGAGCTGACCCTCTGGGAGGTTGGCCGCATCGACGGTAATCTGCAGTTCCGAGTCCCGGCCACGGGTTGCGATCCGGGGCGTCTTCTGCACAACCACGTCTGTCTCGCTGCCGATGGCGACGCCGCCGTCGACCACGCGGCCTGGCGGGTCGCTCGGGTGCCGGACGATCAGCCAGGAGGCGGATGTCCGCACCCGGAATGGGGCGATCCACGTCCCCGTGTTGCGGACGGTGATGGCAGACGACGTAGCACTGGTCTTGCTCGCGGTGATGGAAACGGCGCGGTCGCCAACGACCTGGAGTTGCGGGTTCCCCAGGAACACTGCCGCAAGAGCGGGATCGACCGGCGGCGTCGTGTCGAAGTGGGGCACGATTTCGAGTTCGGGGATCGTCGTGGGGAAGTCCATCGAAGCGCAGCCTTCGTCGAAGCTCCCGTCAGAGCAGCTGTTGTAGTTCTCGGCTGTGAGCGCCGATGCAACCTGGGGCACAGTGAGGCTGGGCATCGTGAACACCTGGGGCGGCCAGAGCCGGCCCTCCGGGTTCACGGGAGCTTCGGGGTCGGGTTTGGTGACTTTCGTCAGGAACTCGTCGGCCGACCAGCCGGTGAATTCTGCCGCCTGGATGTTCCACCAGGTCAGCCCATTGGCCGAAGCCGGACCGCCCAGGACGGTGACCACCGTCCCGTCGGAGAGGCAGGTGACGACGGTTGGGCTTGCCGGTTCCGCGCGAAGATTCAGGCAGTTGCCCGTGCCGGTGACGACGCCGGCGTCCCCGGGCTCGAACTTGGCGCCGCCAGCGGCGGGCGGCGGTGCCCCGGGCTGGCCCAGCGGCGGCGGGTACGTGGCGCCCTTCGCCACCGGCGGGTAGCGCAAGCAGCCGTATACCACCTCGTTATAGGTGTAGTCGCTTCGGTTAAACACGCCGTAGCCCGGTGCGTTGGGGTCTCCACAGTTCCACACTGTCCCGCGGAGCGGGTCCTTCGCCGGGTTGAGGGGGTGGTTGCTGAAGGCGAAACCGTTGTAGCTCCAGACGGCGTAGTACCAGTCCTCGAGCGCCAGCGGGTCGCCATTGCCGGCGACAGGGCGGAGATCGGGGGCGTTATTCCACTTGTCGGCCAGGATGCGAATACCTTCGGCGACATTGAACATCGGATGTGTGCCGATGATCGCCTGGCGTGCGGAAGGGACGCGCACGTCGAGCGCCGGCGGGGCCGCCAAGTGACCCATGCCACTCGTGATCTGACCGATGCCGTAGCCGCAGTCCATCGACAGGAGGATGGAACCGACGCCGCCATAGGGCGTGCTGTGGGACGCGTTGCCATAGTCGGATTCGATCCAGGCAATCGCTTTGTACAGCGACGGGGGGATGCTGTTCGCTTTGTCCGCCGGGAGGCGCGCCGAGCGTGGGCCGCTTTCCACGCCCTGGTAGGTTACGTCGATGACTTCGCCGTTGCTCAGCGTGTACGCCTGCGGCACGGCAAGCCCGCGGGCGGCAAGCTCGATCACGCGCCCGTATTGCTGGCCATAGTCCTCAAACTCGTAGGTGTCGAAACCCCAGCCACGGTTCGGCAGGTGGCACGCGTAGTGGTCGGCCTTCCCCGATTCGGGACTGCCGACGGCGAACGCACACGCAAGCGCGACGAGGGCCGCCATCGCGGCGAATCGTTCTAGCGTCGCGCCCATCCGAGGAACCTTGTGTAGTCATCTATAGCGGCACGGCCGGACGCATCCACCAGCTCCAACCGCGCGGAACCCGCATCGAGGAAGCTCTCACCCGACCAGCGCATCACAGCCAGAGTT
Organism: Chloroflexota bacterium; assembly: GCA_963169135.1. Taxonomy (GTDB): domain Bacteria; phylum Chloroflexota; class Dehalococcoidia; order Tepidiformales; family Tepidiformaceae; genus Amarobacter. Next base: position 19,871 of record CAUJEQ010000052.1, on the reverse strand, counting down.
GAGCCGTCGGGCGCGTATGCCAGGGGGACGTCGAATCCGCCGGCATCGGCCTTGAGGGCCTGGGCACTGACGCCGCCGGTCTCTTGGCCTGGTTCGACTCCGAAGGTCGGGTGATCACTCTTGGGCTCCCAGGCTACGCCCAGTGCCGTGATTTCGGCAGAGAGCGACTGTGCCTGGACGGATGTGGCGCCGCTCAGCGAGACGGTCCGAGCCACGTAACGCAGGCCGTTGTCGGTGTTCGCTTCCACGTAGGCAAGCCGGGCGCCGTCGGGGCTTAGCTGCCAGTCCCGGGTGATAGCCGTCCCCAGCGAGAGCGTGTCTGTGCCGGCGCGTGTGACCGTCGAACCCCGCCCGTCGATGACCACGGCGATCAGCGAGTCGGAGGGATCGTAGCCGACGGGGAACACCGCCAGAACAGCGTCGCGCGTCCAGAGCACGTCCTCGGTGCCGCGGAGGGCCACGCGGAGGACCTGTATCGCGCCGGACGAGGTGCCCGAGGCCACACCTCGCGTGACCACAAGCGACTGGCTGTCAGGCGCCCAGACAGGCACCTGGTTCGGCTCGATGTTCAGGGCTGCACGGAAGAGCTCGCCGGTTACCAGGTCGACCGTAATCAGCGATGCGACCGGTCGCGTGGCGGTCCCGGCATCGACCGCCACCAGGGCGACCTTCGTTCCATCGGGAGAGACCGAGCCCGTGGCGCCCATGCCGTCGATGTGCGGGACACGGGCCACCTCGGTGATGGCGCCGGGGTTCTCGGCCCAGGCGACGGCCACGATGTCGTACTGGCCTTCGGTCCTCGAGACCACGGCGTAGTTGCCGGACGGTGCGCTCGCGAAGGCAGTGCGCGGGACCACCCGCTGCCCTGAAATGCCGAAGGCAGCGGCGACAATCGGCGCGATGGCGATGATGGCGGCCAGCACCGTCACTCCGATGATGAGGCGGGAGACACTGGTTTGTGCGGCCATGGTCCGTCGTGAAACAGCCAAAGAGTGAGCTCCGTACGTTTGATTAGTCGAGGCTTCGGACCCAGCCGAAGAATGATGATCCCGGTTCGACCGCAATCCGCTCGCGGGACGACCGGGTCTGTAGCTCAATGAACTCCTCGGCGCGGAGCGTCCGATCCGCGCCGGGGACGATGACGGTTGCGACCCAGGTGTCGCCTGCCGGGGCCCAGTCCAGCGGGACCACGTAGCCCCCTTCGGGGCCGGGCTCTTCCAGTGCCAGGGCGCCCCCGGGACCGCCAAACACCGGGACTGGCGATCCCGGTTCCCAGGCGGCGCCGAGCTGGTCCTTTTCCGCCGGCTGCGTGGAGATGGTGCCGGTTGCGATGGTCAGGACACGGCCGACGTAGGTACGCGAGCCCCCCCCGAGCACATCGACGAACGCCAGGCGTGAGCCTCCCGGACTGAGTGCCCAGTCTCGCGTCCGTCCGGGGCTGAGTTCGGCCAGGCGCCGGACTTCGCCACCGCGCCGTTCCCAGAGGTGCGACCCGGTCTCGTCGACGACAACGACAAACAGCCGCTCGCCATCGATGCTGTACCCGACCGGCGCCACCGCGAATGGATTCCGGAACTCAGCCACCATCCGGGCCGCACCGGCGGCGACATCGAATTCGAGCACCCGCGCCACCCTGGAGCCGTCCTCGGCGGAAGATTGGACTGCCGCGAGGCGCTGGCCATCCGGGGACCACGCCAACGCGCTGAGATAGTCCAGGCTGCCGTTCACGGCGGTGGTCTCGCGAGCTGCGACATCGACCACGTAGAGCGACGCAAACACGCCGGAGGTGACGGACAGGACGGCTACCCGGTCACCGAGAGGAGACGCCGAACCCCTGGCATGGAAGCCGGGGAAGTGCGGAATCACGGCGACGAGCTCCGGTTCTGAGCCCGTCGCGGCATTGCGGACAACCAGGTGGTCGACGCCACCCTCGGCCGGGACGGAGTACGCGATAGCGCGCACGTCGCCGAGGGGTGCGGCAACCATTGGCGCCACGTCCGTCCCGGTCTGGCGTGGGCCGAAGACAGCCCAGGCGACAACCGCTGCAACAACAGCGAACGTCCCGAGCGAAAGTGGAATGAGACTGCGTGGCACGTGAATACCGTGGCGAACCCCGGGAACGAGCACGCGGCTACCTCGCGCTTGAGGGTGGCCAGCCACCCAGGTCTGACGCCGGCTCGACTCCAGCGCTTCGGCCCCGCATCGATGAAGCCCGGTACCCCCGCGGTACCGCGTCAACCGCCAACCGGCGGCCGGCAAGCGCCTTCCTGACGCCAACCTGTGGCCGAACGTAACAACCGGGATCTATCCCGTCAATCACCGTTAACCGGTGGAGGGACCGGTAAGCACGGCCCAATCGAGCACCTGTGCTAACATTTCTGCGCATGATCTGGTATTTCCAAGACCTCGCGGAGAATCCCGAGGTCCTTCTTATTTATCTGGCTGCCACCGCAGTCGCAATCTTCACCGGCCTTGCCTTTCACGAGTTCAGCCACGCCTGGGCAGCGCACGAACTCGGTGACGACACGGCCGCGCGGGCGGGCCGCCTCACACTCAACCCGCTGGCCCACCTGAACCCGATCGGGTCCGTCCTGGTGTTGCTGTTCGGGTTCGGGTGGGCGAAACCGACTCCCGTGAACCCGTGGCGCCTGCGTGGCGGGCCAAGGCGCGGCAATGCCATCGTGGCGTTCGCGGGGCCGGCCTCAAACTTCTTCTTTGCCGCACTGGCGGCGCTGCCTTTGAAGATGGGATTCGTCGAAACCAGGTTCGGCAGCATCGAGAACATCATCCAGCGCGGTTCGGGCGAGGACTTTCTCTGGCTGTTCCTTTTCTTCATCATCAGCATCAATATTCTCCTGGGCATCTTCAACCTGATACCCATCGCCCCGCTTGATGGTTTCAAGGTTGCTGTCGGGATACTTCCGCGTGAAGCGGCCCGCGGTCTCGAACGCCTCGAGCCGTACGGTCCGGGCATCCTGATGGCCCTCATCGCCATCGGGTTCATCGCGCCGGAACTGAGCCCGTTGAGGTGGCTCATTGGCCTCGTCTACGACGACATCTTCAACCTGATCCTGTAGCCAGCAGGATGCCGGATCTGCCGCCGGCGCAGGGTTCGCGAAAGCCATACCGAACCTGTGCTAGCCTTAGGCTTACAATCCTGCCCATTTCGCAGGAACTCCCAGGGGTCGACATGCCACAGTCGCGCGTTAGCATTATTGGTACCGGCCTGATCGGCACGTCGATCGGCCTCGCACTCGCCTCGCGTCCGGACCGCCAGTACGAAATCGTTGGAGCGGACCGTGACCGGAATGCGGCCCGGACGGCGAAGAAGATGGGCGCGCTCGACCGGGAGGTCGGGTCGCTCGAAGAGGCGGTCCAGGGCGCGGGCCTGGTCATCCTCGCGGTGCCGGTCGTCGCTGCACGGCAGATTCTGCAGGACATCGGACGCTACCTCGAGCCGGGTGTTGTCATCACCGACGCTTGCAGCACGAAGTCCGACATCATGCGCTGGGCGCAGGAGTACCTCCCCGAGTCGGCCAACTTTGTTGGTGGCCACCCCATGGCGGGGAAGGAGAAGAGTGGCCCCTCCGCCGCTTCGGCGGACCTCTTCAAGGATGCAACGTGGGCCATCACGCCTTCCCCGCGCGCGGACGAGAAGGCCGTCGGCGTGGTCCTGGGGCTCGTCGAGACGCTCGGAGCCATCCCGCTCTATATCGATCCTGCGGAACATGACCAGTACGCCGCGGCGGTCAGCCATGTTCCTCTCCTGCTCTCGGTGGCGCTGTTCCGCATGGTCCGAGACAGCCAGGGCTGGGAAGACGCCTCGCTGCTGGCCGGGCCGGGCTTCCGCGACCTGACCCGGCTCGCGAGTGGCGACCCGGTGATGTCGCGCGACATTATGTTCACGAACCGTGACGCCATCCTCCACTGGATCAGCCGCATCCAGGACGAGCTGTCGACGGTGAAGAAGGCGCTCGAGATCGGTGGCGAGCCGGTGCTCGATCTCTTCCGCAGCACACAGCTCGACCGCGATACGTTCATCGAGAACCCGCCGGTGCGCAGGCGGCCGGAGGGCGTCCAGGCGCCTTCGGCGCAGGACGCGATGGCGCGGATGTTCGTGGGAGGTTTCTACGACCGCCTCAAGGAAGTCTCGACCCGCGGACCTGGCGCCCCCAAGGACGACGCCGAACTGCGCCGCAAACTCGGCGTCCGCGACGACCAGTGAGGGTCATCCGTGCCGACCGCATCCGCGCGACTGTCGAGGTCCCTTCCGATAAGTCCATCTCCCACCGCGCATTGATTTTCAACGCTATAGCGCACGGGCCGGCCACCATCGAGCGCATCCTGGACTCCGAGGACGTGCGCGCGACCGCGCGATGTCTTGAGGCGCTGGGGGTGCCGATCGACTGGCCCGAGGGTTCACCGGTAGCGCGTGTCACCGGGCAGGGCCTGCACGGGCTGTTCGAAAGCGAAGAGATCCTGGACTGCGCAAACAGCGGAACCACCATGCGCCTCTTGATGGGCCTCCTCGCCGGCCACCCGCTCCTGAGCGTCCTGACGGGCGACGATTCGCTGCGCCAGCGGCCGATGGCACGGGTTATCGGCCCACTGCGCCAGATGGGCGCGCACATCCACGCCAGGACCGGCGACACGCTCGCACCAGTGGTCATCAAGGGCGGCGGGTTGACGGGCACCCGGTACCAGAGCCCGGTGGCGAGCGCCCAGGTCAAGTCGGCGCTCCTCCTGGCGGGCCTCTATGCCGACGGGAAGACCGCCGTCACCGAACCGGCCACCAGCCGGGACCACACCGAGCGAATGCTGATGGCGATGGGAGCACCGCTCACTGTCAGCGGCACCACCGTGACCGTCGAACCAGCAACCAGCCCCCTTTTCGCGCTCAGCCTGCGCGTGCCCGGCGACATTTCGAGTGCCGCGCCGTGGCTCGCCCTTGCTGCGTGCCACCCTGACGCTGAACTCGTGCTCGAAGGCGTTAACGTGAACGAGACGCGGACGGGACTGCTCGACATCCTGACGGCCATGGGGGCGTCCATCGAGCTGATGGAAGAACGAACGAGCGGCGGCGAACCCGTGGCCGACATCCTGGTGCGCTCTTCGGAGCTGCGCGCCACGACGGTCGCCGGCGGACTGGTGCCCCGGGCCATCGACGAACTCCCGCTGGTCGCCCTCCTGGGGTGTTTTGCGGAAGGTGACACCGTTGTGCGCGATGCCGCCGAACTGCGGGTGAAGGAGTCCGACCGCGTCGAGGCGGTGGTGGAGGTCCTGGGCCGGATGGGTGCGCGAATCACTGCCCACCCGGACGGCTTCACGGTCCACGGACCCGCGAAGCTCCACGGGGCGCGCGTGGATGGCCGGGGAGACCACCGGATTGGGATGCTGGGCGCAATCGCGGGCAGCCTTGCCAGCGGAGAAACTCGAGTGGAGAACGATGCAGTTGGCGTTTCGTACCCGGACTTCTGGCATGACCTTGCACACGCGGCTGAGGGCGGGATGATCAGCGCGTGAACGCGCGCCCACTGGTCATCGTCCTCCACGGTCCGTCCGGCGTCGGCAAAGATGCTGTCATCGACCGGCTGCGCGAGCGCACGGGCATCCACCGCGCCACCAGCACTACCAGCCGCCTCCCGCGACCCAACGAAGAGGACGGGAATCATTACCACTTCGTTTCGGAAACCGAGTTCGAAGACAAGATCCGCACCGGAGAGTTTGCCGAGTGGGCCCGCGTGTACGACGACTACAAGGGACTGGAACGCCGCGAAGTTGAGCAGCCGCTTCGCGATGGCCGCGATGTCATCATCCGGACTGATGTCCAGGGGGCGCGCACCTGGCGAGAGCGCCTCGACGGCGCGATCTTCATCTTCCTGATGGCCGAAGACCGTGAATCCCTTCGCACCCGGCTCGCATCCCGGGGCAGCGAAGATGCGGCCGCACTGGCACGCCGAATCGGAGAGATCGAAGAAGAGCTGGCGGATATCGAGAACAACGATTATGTCGTCTACAACCGCCACGGCCAGCTCGAAGAGACAGTCGACGAGATCGAGCGGATCATCCGGGCCGAAAAGCGGAAGCGACGGCGGACGGCGGCTCGCCTCCTTTCCTGACTGGTGCGGGCATGTGCCCCGCCGGTAGCATTCCGGCCACACCCCGACGGGAGGTCCATGTGGACCCGGAGTTCATCAAGCTATTCAACCTCGATGGCAAGGTTGCCCTCGTCACCGGGGCATCGAGCGGGCTCGGCGTTGCGTTCGCCCGGGGGCTCGCGCGGGCTGGGGCGAACGTCGTCGTCACCGCCCGGCGCCAAGAACGTATCGACCAGACTGCCGCGATGGCGCGAGGGTTTGGCGGCCGTTCGACAGCGATCGCGGCCGACATCACCGACGAAGCACAGTTCGAGGGGCTCTTCGAGAAAGTCGTCGCAGAATACGGACGGCTCGACATCCTGGTGAACAACGCCGGGTATACGGACCGCTCTGGCATGCGGCACGACCTCGGCAGCTTCAAGCGGATGCGCTCTATCGTCGAGCTCGACCTGCTGGCGACCATCAACGGGTGCCGTCTCGCCGGCCGGCAGATGATCGAGCAGGACTCGGGCGGCAGCATCATCAACATCAGCTCGATCCTCGGCCGGGTGGGGAGCGAGTTCCGGGCCGCTTCGTACCACGCGGCGAAGGGCGGCGTTGATGCGCTCACGCGGGTCCTGGCATTGGAGTACGCGCGGGAAGGTATCCGCGTGAACGCCATCGCTCCGTCGTACTTCGACGGTACGGAGCTGATGGACCAGGTGTTCGAGACGACCCCCGCCACGCGCGACCATGCCATTTCGCGGACACCGATGGGCCGGCTGGGGCAGCCGGAGGACCTCGAGGGGGCGGTCGTCTATCTCGCGTCGGACGCGGCGAAGTTCGTCACCGGACACATCCTCTACGTTGATGGTGGTTGGACTGCAGGGGGCGGCTACCACCAGCTTCCGCCAATGTGGGAGTCGAGCCCGGGCCACCAGAAGCCGGGATAGTGCCTACGACGAGGACCCTGAGCCGGCAATGTCCGCCATCAGTTCGAGCGCCTCGGGCTGGCGCGCCTGCACGAGCATAGTGGTCACGCCGGCGTCTTCCCACGCCCGGTAGCGCTCCTTGATGCGTTCCACGGGGCCAACCAGGGACATCTCGTCACAGAGCTCATCCGGGACAGCGTCCGCGGCTTCCTGTTTCCGGCCGGCCAGGTAGAGTTCCTGGATGCGCGCGGCGGCCTCGCCATAGCCGTACTTGATGGCCATCTCGTTGTGGAAGTTCTTCTCTCTGGCGCCCATGCCGCCCATGTAGAGGGCAAGGTGCGGCTTCTGCATCGCGAGGAGTGACTTCACGTCGTCGCCGATGGCGACGGTGCAACCGGCGGCGATGTCGAAGTCCGTCCAGGACTTTCCGCCTCCGGCACGGGCGAAGCCGTCCTCGAGATGCGGCCGGAAGAGGCTCATGCGCTTCGGAGAGAACCAGATCGGGAGCCAGCCATCGGCAAGTTCAGCGGTCGTCCGGATGTTCACCGGCCCCATCGTGGCCAGGTACACGGGCAGCTGCCGACCATGGAGGATGCTTTTCAGCGGCTTTCCGAGCCCGGTGGCGCCGGGGCCAGTGTATGGCAGCTGGTACTCCTGGCCCTGGTAGCTCACGGGCTCGTCACGTGCCCAGATCTTGCGCAGGATCTCGACGTACTCGCGCGTCCGGGCCGCCGGCTTGCCGTAGGGCACGCCATGCCAGCCTTCGACAACCTGGGGGCCGCTCAGGCCGAGACCCACGAGCACCCGGCCACCCGAAAGCGCATCGAGCGTCGACATGGTCATCGCGCACATCGCCGGCGTGCGGGCGGGAATTTGCAGGATGGCTGTGCCGAGCTTGATGCGGGTAGTCTTCGCCGCGAGGTAGGCGAGTGGCGTCACAGCATCGGAGCCATAGGCTTCAGCGGTCCAGACGGAGTCGTAGCCCATTGCCTCTACCCGGAGTACCAGGTCCATCGGGATGTGGAGGCTGGCCCCGGAGTAGCCGATGTTGATGCCGAGTTTCATGGCGTCTCTCCGCGCTGAGGTTAGGGTGCGAACTCAGGCGGTGAACCGGTAGCCCTTGCCGCGAATGGTCTGGATGTAGTCAGCCGAACCGAGCACGTCGCGGAGCTTGCGGCGCAGGTTGCTCACGTGAGCGCGGACCAGGGTACTCGCCCCCGCCGCGTCGTGGTACTGCCAGACATCCACCAGCAGTTCGCGCGGGTGGAGGATCTCTCCCTGGTGTTCCATCAGGTACGCCAGCAGGGTGGCCTCGATATTGGTGAGGTGCGCCTGGCGATCCCCGCTTCGCAGCGTGTTGGAGGCGAGGTCGAGGTCAATACCCGGGTCGTGGCCGTCGCGCCGGGGGTGGCCGATGCGCTCCCGGAGTGCTTCGCCGAGTGCCTCGATCGGGAACGGTTTCTTGATGACCGCTCCCTCGATGCGGAAGTGCGGGCGGCGCGCGCCTTTGTGAAGGAGGTACACCATCGTCGGCGGAGTGGTTCGGTAGGTACTCGCGAGCCACTGGTTGAACTGGATGAAGTTGGCCCCTTCTTCATCCCGCGGGAGACCCTGGACGTCCGTCACGATCGCGTCGTGGCGATAGTCGGCGAGATGGAGCATGGCGTTGTCGTAGTTCGAGGCAGTCGCGGTGTCATATCCCCGCTCGCGGAGGTACTCCGTGACTGCTGTCCGCATGCGAGGCTCGCGACTAATGACGAAAACGGATGTCATGCTGCGTCCGTGAGATGTGGTTCGGGGTGACGTTGGAGCATCTTCGTGACGCTGGAAGGTGGTGTCAAGCAATTTCGGGCCCCCTGGAACATAAAGGTCGAGAACTTCGGTGCGGTTGCGGCAAGAGCCGGCAGTCGGCCCCTCCGGAGGCGGGAGAAGCCTGGTTCCGGCCAGCATACGCCTTCGTTCCGCCCTCGTTTCATCGGCGATGTGGTTAGGTCAGTTCGAAGCGGTCAGCTCATAGATAACATCTTCGATCCCTTCGATTCTGGCTTTAACCAGGCGACGGGATCCTTCGGCCTCGACCCAGACAAACTGGGTGACCGAGGCCGTCCGGATGCGGATCTTCCACGCGTTGAACTCTCCAGCGGGAACCCGGACGGTTTCCTGGCCTTCGACCTTCAGGTCGACGGGGAAGGTTTGGCCAGTGCCCGCGTTCACGTTCTGGTACGACGCTTCGTAGCCCTCGCGGAGGTCCATGCCGCGGACGAGCCACAACAGGGACTCGTCATCGTAATAGCCGGGGTCGGGGCTGGTCTCCGTCGGCTCAGGGAGGTCGCGTTCGGTTTCGCGCACCTTCCCCTTGTCGTCGAAGATGAACTTCACGATCGGCGGTTCGTACACGCTGAGGGCCGCGACCCGCTCGTTCTTCTCCGCGTCGGTCCGGACGCGCGCCGCCTCCAGAGGAACGAGCGTCTTCGAGTCGACAAGTACCGTGCCATCATCGCGGTAGCGCGGTTCGTTGGCGCAGAGCCGGCTCAACCGGGTCTTGCCGGGCTCGGCATCGACATCCGTTTCAAGTACGCATGTGCCGTAGAGGTCGCCGCCCTCATCGATCAGGTTGTATTCGTTACGTTCGTCGCCGGTCCACGGCGGCGAGACAAAGACTTTGGTGAGCGGTCGGTCGTTGCTCCCCGCACACGAGGAGAGGGCAACTGCCAGCGATCCCGCCAGCAACAGAGAAGCGATTCGAGCTGATATCAAACGGGGACTGCTCCGGCGATCGACGCGATCCGGGCGAGTGCCTCGTCGACGTCGTCGCGTGTGATGTTGATGTGGGTGACAAGGCGCATGCGCTGCGGGCCGAAGGCGACCCCAAGCACGCCCTGCTCTTCGAATGCGGAGAGCCAATCCGGGAGGCGGCCCCGGGCAATGTCGACGACGACAATATTGGTCGCTGGATCGTTCGGCCGGAAGGGGGCGAGCTTACGCAGGCCATCGGCAAGTGCCCGGGCATTGGCGTGGTCTTCGGAGAGGCGTGTGATGTTGTGGTCGAGCGCGTAGAGCCCTGCGGCAGCGAGAATCCCTACCTGGCGCATCCCGCCACCCAGGAGCTTCCGGTTGCGCCGCGCCCGGTCGACGAACTCACGCGGACCACAAAGCAGCGACCCGACGGGACACCCGAGACCCTTGGAGAGGCAAAACGACACGGAATCGCAGTCCCGGGCGATACGTGCGACTGGCACGCCGAGCGCGGCCGCGGCGTTGAACACGCGTGCGCCGTCCAGGTGGACGGCGACCCTGCGTTCTCCGGCTACCGCAGTCAGCTCGTCCATGACGGTGAGCGGCAGTGCGGCACCGCCGCAGCGGTTGTGCGTGTTTTCGAGACACAGGAGGGTTGTCCCCGGCGAATGGAGGTTCTCCTGCCGGATGGCAGTAGCAGTTGCGGCCGGGTCCATCGCGCCGGCGTCGTTGTTCGTCAACGGCCGTGTGAGGACGTTGGCGATCCGCGCCGCCCCGCCCAGTTCGTACTGGAAAATGTGGCTCTGGTCGCCGAGGAGGATTTCATCGCCGGGGCGCGTGTGAGTCATCACTGCGAGCAGGTTGCCCATGGTGCCACTGGGAACGAAAAGGGCGGCTTCCTTGCCCAGGAGCCCGGCCGCCCGTTCCTCGAGTACGCGGACCGTCGGGTCGTCGCCGAAAACGTCGTCGCCCACCTCGGCGCTGGCCATAGCGTGGCGCATCGCATCCGACGGTTTGGAGACGGTGTCGCTGCGGAGATCGATGACGGTGTTCATGCCCGCTGGCGCTCCCAGATGGTCTGGTAGTGGTCGGCCCCGCGGATGGCTCCGAAGACTTCGCGCCTTTCCATCGTCATCAGTTCTTCCATCGTCCGGCCGCAGGTCTCGGTCGTGTCGTCGTCGCCAAGCGCCGAGACGCGGTCGACCAGGTGCTGCCAGACCCCGCTCGTGAGGAGCACGGGCATGGACCGTGGCCAGTGGAATGACATGACCTTATCGGGCAAGGCGAATTCGGGGCGCAGGCGCTTGATGGAACGGAAGCGGTCTTCAACCGACTCGGCGCGGGGCACGATCTTGACGAGGGGCAGGACGCCTGCCTTCGTCCGGAAGTCGATCAGCAAGCGCTTATCGATCAGGTGGAAGCGGACGACGAGAACATCCGCGGTATCGATGACTTTGAAAACCTCATCGAGGTCGACACCGAATTCATCACTCATTTGGGGCTGCCCGGTAGAGACGTGGAGGAATACCGCCATGGTATGGCAGGGCGCACCCCGGGGCAAAAGGAGATGGTCGGGGTGGCGCGATTTGAACGCGCGACCTCTTGGTCCCAAACCAAGCACTCTGCCAGGCTGAGCTACACCCCGAGGTGCTTCAAGCGTACAGGCATTCGCGGGGAGGGGCGATTGAGGCTTTGCCGCTGCGAAGCACCGCCGCGCCGGAAATCTGTCCGTTCGACAGCCGATCGAAGGGCGAGATTGGCCTCGTCCAGTTCGAACGACTCGACCGATCTGCGGATGGGAATGCTGGCCAGGATTGGCTCAGCCTGCCCGCACATCCTCGGGGAGGGCGCAGCCAATGACCTGGTTCACGTCGCTGCATCCCTCGCGCGTCAGCCATGCCTCCATGCCTTCGAGGACATCGAGCAGTGCCCGCGGGTTGGCAAAGGTGGCTGTCCCGACCTGGACCGCGGTCGCTCCAGCCATCAGGAACTCGATGGCGTCCTCACCGGTGGAGATTCCCCCACAGCCGATGACCGGAATGCGGACTGCCTTCGCGACGTCGTAGACGATGCGCAGGGCGATCGGCTTGATGGCAGGCCCGCTTAGCCCCCCACGGGCGCGAGGGAGCACGGCCCGGCGGCGCTTCGTGTCGATGGCGAGACCGAGGACCGTGTTGATTGCGCAGATGGCTGCGGCGCCTTCTGCCTCACAGGCCAGTGCCAGTGCAACCGGGTCGGTGACGTTGGGAGTCAGCTTCACGATGACCGGGAGGTCGGTGTTGCGCACCGCCGCGCGGGTTGCGCGAGCGGAGGCTTCAACGTTCTGACCGATTTCGATGCCACCGATGTCCACGTTCGGACAGCTGATGTTCAGCTCGATGCCGACGATGCCGGGGACGCCGTCGAGCATGCGCGCCATTTCGCCGAACTCCTCGATGGAATCGCCGGCGATGTTAACGATGACAGGGACATCCCAGCGGGCCCAGAGCGGCGCCATCTCGGTGATGCAGTCGTGGATACCGATATTCTGGAGGCCAATGCTGTTGAGCATGCCCGCCGGGGTCTCTGCGACGCGCGGTTGCTGGTTACCGCCACGGGGAACGATGGTCACGCCCTTCGAGACGACGGCGCCCAGACGGCTGATATCGAAGTGCTTGGCGAATTCAAGGCCCCAGCTGAAGGTGCCGCTTGCCGGCATCACCGGGTTGCGCAGGAGCAGGCCGGTTTTCTGTCCGGGAGCGATGTCGACCGCGAGGTTTGGGGCCATCGGAGAGAGTGTAACGGTTCGCCCGCCGGCATTGGAAAACGGAACCGGCCGGTGGGTACCGGCCGGTCAGCGATTGTGCAAGGACGGACTATTCAGGAGTTCGAGGGAGCCCTGCGCCCGCGGTAGCGGGAGCCATTCAGGCTGAAGCTGTCATTGTCCCAGAGGGCCTCTTCGGACGAATTGCGGAATTCGCGGGCGACGCCGCAGCGTTTGCACCGGCCACTGCTGAGCGCGCCATTCGGGGTTTCGATGACCCAGTGATGGCGGCAGAGCGCGGACGTTGCTGCGGTCTCGCGAGTAACCATGTCTGTCATGAATTCTCCCTGTTCATGCTTACCGGACGGTAAGATAAGTGTAGCACCGATCCGGCGGGGGCCACGTCCAACCTAACCCGGCCGGGCGAAATGACGGGTAAACGGTTTGCCCCGGTGGCCCCGATACCGGTACGATCACTTTACCGGCTGGTACAGGTTGCACGAGCAGCCCCCGTTCGCGAATTCCCCCATGACGCCAACGGCACGCGGGGAGCCCGCCACAACGATCCCGAGACTGACGCACCAGGCCGGCAGGAAGGCCTCCGCATTCCATGACCTCTGCTCCGCCCGCAGTACGCGATGATGTCCTTGCAGCCCTCGACCGCGTCCAGGATCCCGAGTTGCACGCCAGCATCGTCCGCCTTGGCATGGTCAAAGACCTTGCCATCGACGGGGACGATGTCCGGCTCACCATCGAACTAACCACCCCGGCATGCCCGCTCAAGGAAACGATCGAGACCGATATCCGGGCCGCGCTCGCCGAAGTGCCCGGCGTGGGCAACGTCACGCTCGAGTGGGGTGCGAACGTGCGGGCCACCAACCCGCGCGAGGGCAAGCAGCCAATCGAGGGCGTCCGCAACATCATCGCCATCGCAAGCAACAAGGGCGGCGTTGGAAAGTCCACACTGGCTTCGAACATCGCGGTTGCGCTGGCGAAGACGGGTGCGAGCGTCGGCCTGATTGACGCCGACATCACCGGCCCGAACCTGCCGACGATGTTCGGGCTCCCGGCCGGCCTCCAGGCGGGCGCCAGCGATGGATTACGGCCGGTCGAACGATACGGGGTGAAGGTGGTTTCGCTCGGGTTCCTCCTTCCCAAGGGCACGCCGGTGGTTTGGCGCGGCCCGATGATCGGCAGCGCGGTGCGCCAGCTGCTCCACGACGTACCGTGGGGCGAACTGGACTACCTGCTGATCGACCTGCCGCCGGGTACCAGCGACGCATCGATGAGCATGGCCCAGGATGCCCCGATCACCGGTGTCGTCATCATCTCGAGCCCCCAGGATGTCTCCGTCGAGGACGCGATGAAGGCGGTCGCGATGTTCGAGAAGCTGGACGTGCCGGTCTTCGGGATGGTGGAGAACTTCAGCTACTTCGTGGCGCCAGATACGGGCACGCGCTACGACATCTTTGGCCATGGCGGCGCCGAGAAGGCCGCCGAAGAACTCGGGATCGACTTCCTGGGCGCGATCCCCATTGAACCCGCGGTTCGCGAGGGTGCCGATAGGGGCGTCCCGGTGGTGTACGGTGCACCGGAGTCCGAATCGGCGAAAGCGATTGAGCGCATCGCCAAGAACGTTGCCGCTCGCATCAGTGTTTTGCAAAGGATGGGTGGGTAACCCCAACTACGAATGGTCTTAAATATTTTCCCAAGGCGTGAGAAGGCAGCTGCCGCTCCAGCCATCGAACCAGAACCAGTCCTCCCTGAACCCTCGCCAGAGGCACTCGAGGACGCCAAGAAGCGCACCCGTCGCGGCACCCGCGGCGGGCGTGGGCGGCGGAAGCCGCTCGAGACCGAAACGGCCGAAGCCGAGGCTGAAGCTGAAACCGAAGCCCCCACCGAGCCCGAGGCGATCGCCACCGTTCTCGAAAAGCCGGCGGCGCGCCGAGCGCCTCGCCGAACCGCGGCTGCTGCCGCGGAACCAGCGCCCGAGGCACCTCCGGAGGAGCCAAAGCCGGAAGAGCCTCCCGCGCGACCATCGCGCGCCCGGAAGCCCCGGCCTGAATCGGAGACCGCGGCGCCCGCCCCGGCAAAAGCGGCCCCTGTTGCCGCTGGTGACCTGAAGGCGCTCACCCGGGCGATCGAGTCGCAGGGCAAGCAGCTGGAACAACTGGTCCGCCTGCAGGAAGAACTCGCCAGGCGCGTGCCGGGCGCTGGTGGCGGTCTTGCTGGGGCGGTTCCCGCTCGCGTCGGCGTTTTTGTCGATTCCGCAAACATCGAGCTTGCCTGCGACCGGCTTCGGTCGCGCATCGACTGGAAGAAGCTGCTCGACTTCCTCACCGAGGGGCGGCAACTCGTCCGGGCCATCGCGTACTCGCCAGTCCACGATGACCCGGGTGTCAGCCTGGAAACGCAACGCTTCGCCGAACCGTTCATCGGCAAGGGCTTCCGCGTCGTCACCAAACCGCTGAAGCGGTTTGCCGATGGCAGCATCAAGGCGAACGTGGACATCGAAATGGCGCTCGACATCATGGAGATGCTGGACCGCCTCGATGTGGTTTGCCTCGTTTCGGGCGACGGCGACTTCCAACGCCTGGTCGAAGTGGTCCAGATGAAGGGCGTCCGGGTCGAGGTGGTCGGTGTCGGCACGAGCACGGCAACGCAGCTCCGCAACGCCGGCGACCGCTACGTCGATATCCAGAACATCCTGTCGAAGGTCAAAGCCTGATCGGCGGCAGCCTCACCGAATAGTCAAGGGGGCCGGTCGCGATGACCGGCCCCCTTCTTCGTCCGTGGGACGGGACATCGTTCAGGCGGGAGTGAACATCGGCAAGGAGATCCCGGTGGTCTGGTCCTCCCACTGGACCTTCACGCGCTGGCCGATTGTTATGTCGCTTGTGGGGTCCGCCACGCCAACGATGTTGGTGAGGATGCGGAAACCCTCGTCAAGGTCGACGTAGGCGACCGCGTACGGCCCGAGGGGCGCGAACGCCGGGTGGCGGTTCAGACGCACGACGCTGTAGCTGTAGATGGTCCCTTCGCCCTTCGACTCGCGCCATTCCAGATTGCGGGAACCATTTTTCGGGTTGTGCGCGCGCGGGAAGAAGACCACATCGCCGGTGTCGCGGTCGACCTGGTACGTGAGCTTGTGTTCCTTGGTTGCGTCCCAGAAGGGCTGGGTGTCAGGTTCGGGGAAGCGTGGCTGTGGCCGGTCCATGGTCAATCCCTCGCCAGGATGATGGTGCCACCAGTGTGGCTGGTCGCGAGCATGCCGCCGTTTCCGTGGGCGACCGCAAGACGCGCGTCTGCGCGCTGGGAAGTCGATTCGCCCCGCAGCTGGCGGGTGGCCTCTAGCAGCAGGAAGAGACCGCGCATGCCAGGGTGGTTCGAACTCAGGCCGCCGCCGTCGGTGTTGAGTGCAGGCTTGAGCGGGCTGTCCCAGCGCAGGCGCTGCTCCGAGACGAATGCGCCGCCGTCGCCTTTCTTACAGAACCCGAGGTCCTCGAGCATGATCATGACGGTGATCGTGAACGAGTCGTAGATCATCGCGATGTCGATTTCATCGGGGCGGACATCCGCCTCGGCCCAGGCCCGCGGGCCCGACTGGGCGGCGGCGCTGACGGTGAGGTCGCCACCGTTTTCGGAGTACTTCGTGGCCTCGCCCGAGCCGATAATCCAGACAGGCTTCTTCTTGCAGTCTCGCGCGACTTCCGGAGAGGCGATGACCACCGCGCCACCCCCGTCGGAGACCATGCAGCATTCGAGCAAGTGCAGCGGGTCGGCGATCATGCGGGAATTGAGCACGTCCTGGACCGTGATCTCGTTGATGCCGACGAATTCGAGGTCGGTCATCGCCTGGACGGCTTCGGGGTTTCGCATGGCGTGCGCACGCGTAGCGACGGAGATGCGCGCCAGTTGCTCGCTGGTTGTGCCGTATTGGTACATGTGCCGCTGGGCAACCATGGCGTAGTTCGCGATGAGGGTCATGCCCCAGGGGTCGGTCATGTTGCTGAGCGGGCTGGCTGCGCCCGCGCCCATTCCGCCGCCCATCGAACCGATGCGCCGTGAATCGCTGTGCGCAGTGGAGCCGTAGGTCAGGAGGGCGACCTTGCACTTGCCGGCCGCGATGTCGCGCTTTGCGTGGGAGGCATGGAACTCGTAGGAGCTTCCGCCGACTGCCGTGGTGTCGATCACGTTGGGCTTGAGGCCGAAGTACTCGGCAAGGCCGAGGCCGGCCATGCCCGCGCCATCCTGCGCGTCGTAGAGGCCGTCGACATCGCTCCACTTGAGTCCGGCGTCGTCGAGCGCCTTGGCGGCACATTCCGCCTTGATCTGGAGCGGGGTGACTCCGGGGGCCTTGCGTTTGGGATACTCGTGGATGCCGACGATGGCGGCATCACGCCGTTGGGAGACCATGAGCACGAACTCCTTGCCAGGTGCGGCCGATCGGGGTGCCGCCCTCGTCTCGGGACTCTACGGAGGGCTCCTGAGGCCGTCAAACCGCCTGGTAGCGTTCCGGCCGCTCGCTCTGGTACCGTCCGCGCGCTGTGGTTCTGATAGCCCTTGCGCTGGGGTGGTTCACCGGGCTGGTCCCCGTAGCCGCATGGTCCGCGCCCTGGTGGGTCGGCGCGGCATGGATTGTGGCAGCGCTGCCAGCGTTGGCGCTTTCCGGTGCGCGAGCGCGCTGGAAGCTGGCCGCCGCGGTCATCGTGATGGCGCTCGTCGCCGGTTGGCGGCTCGACCATGCACTCGATGCCGCGCCGCCGGCCGTCGTGGCGTTCACCGGGCAAGAAGCGACAGTGACTGGAACGGTAGTCTCCGAGCCAGACCCGGGAGCAGTCAGCACCTCGTATGAACTGCGCATCGACGAACTCGCGGCCGACGGGACGCTTGTCCGCGATGCTGGCCTCGTCCGAGTAACCCTGCACCAGTACGCGTCGTTCCTGCCCGGCGATCGGCTTCGGCTCACCGGAGAGATCGAGCTTCCGCCGGTGTTCGACGGCTTCGACTACCGCTCCTACCTGCGCCAACGGGGCATCTGGGCCACCATGCTCTTCCCGCGATTCGAACTGGTCGGCGCCGGAGACCGCAGCTTCGCGCGCGAAACTGTGCGAGCCCGACTTGCGCTCGACCGGTCTCTCCAGAGGTCGCTCCCGGAGCCGGAAGCGTCGCTCGCCGCCGGTATTGCCTTTGGCCGGGATGGGAACCTCTCGCAGGAGAGCAAGGAAGCGTTCAACCGCTCCGGACTGCGCCACCTGGTAGCGGTCTCGGGGTCGAACGTCAGCCTCGTGGCAGCCGTCACGCTTGCCCTGGCGATACCCCTTATGGGGCGCCGCCACGCATGGATACCTGCCGCGCTCACGATCGGCGTTTACTTGCTGGCGGCCGGATTCTCGCCAAGCGTAGCGAGGGCCGGCGTGATGGCGGGGATCTACCTGGCCGGCGGCGTCGCCGGACGTCCCCAGAGTGGTCTGCCGGCTCTCGGCGGGGCCCTCATCTTGATGACCCTTGTTGAGCCTGCCAACACCCTGGACGTTGGCTTTCAGTTGAGCATGGCGGCAACAGCAGGGCTGCTGACCCTTGCGCCCTGGCTGAGTTATGTCCTTGAACTGTGGACGCTGAAGACTCGCGTGCCTGTCCCGCGCTGGGTGACACAGGTGTCGGCCCTCTCGGTCGCCGCCAGCATCGCGACCGCGCCGATCATGTGGGCGAGCTTCGGGGAGCTTTCGCTGGCAAGCCCCTTCGCCAACCTGGTCGTCGAGCCAGTGTTCGTGGTGGCGTTCTGGACGAGCCTGATCGCAGCGGTCCTGGGGGCATGGCCGGATCAGCTGGGGTGGCTGGCGGGAATCGCCGCCTACTATCCGCTCGCGTTCATCAACGGCGTCGCCACGGCCGCATCTTCGCTCCCGTTTGCGTCGACATCTCCCGGACGCGGTTCTGCTGGAGCGGCGTTCGCGGTTTCGGTGCCGCTGCTGCTATCGGGCGCCGTGGCCTACCGGTATGTCCCTCCGGTCACTCAAGCTCCTCCGCGCACGGAGCGGAGGCAGCGACTGGTGAACCGCCTTCTGCTGGCGGGTGCCGGTGGCTGCCTCGCGCTGGCGGCGATCCCGCTCACCATCCTGCCGGCCCGGGGCCCCGGTGAACTGCGGGTCGAGTTTCTCGATGTCGGGCAGGGCGACGCAATTCTCGTTACCACGCCGCACGGCCGGCAGGTGCTGGTTGATGGCGGGCCCAGCGGCGTCGGGCTGGCGCGCGAACTGGGCGAAGTGCTCCCGCACTGGGACCGAACGCTCGACGTGGTGGTACTCACGCATCCGCAAGAAGACCACGCCGGCGGGCTGCCGGGGATCGCCAGCCGGATGAGTGTGGCGACCGCATACACATCGGGGCACACTAACGGGACACTGACCTTTGCCGCCTTTGAGGACCGGTTCGCCACACCGGAGGTGCTGGCAGCAGGGGCCCGGTTCACGATCGACGGGGTCGTGTTCGAGGTCCTCTGGCCCCCGCCAGGGCTTGAGCCGCGACAGCTAAACGACGCCTCGGTCGTGCTCCGGGTTTCCTACGGCTCGGTGGCGTTCCTCCTGGCGGGGGATATCGAGGCGGCCGCGCAGCTGGAACTGATGTCGTCAGCGGACGTGGACGCAGCCATCCTGAAGGTGCCGCACCATGGATCGAAGACGAGCGCGACCGAGTTTCTTTCTGCCGTCCGGCCCGCCATCGCGGTCATCCAGGTGGGCGCGGACAACCGCTTCGGGCACCCGCACGCCGAGACGCTGGAAGCGCTGGCGAGCAGCAGGGTGTACCGCACCGATCAGCACGGCCGGGTCACGATCTCCACAGACGGCCGCTCCATTACCGTTGCGACAGAGCGGTAGCTCCGCTTTTGCGTGGCAGGCGTCGCGGAATTACGGTAGCCCAAGGGCTACGCGCCCCTACCCACTCCCTGGAGTTCCAACTGTGACTACCCGCATCGATGGGCGGCGCCCCGACGCGCTTCGCCCCGTCCACCTCGCCACCAACGTCCTCGACTTCGCTGAAGGGAGCTGCCTGGTCGAGTTCGGGCGGACGCGCGTCCTGTGCGCGGCGAGTGTCGAAGACCGGCAACCGCCCTTCCTGCGGAACACCCAGAGCGGCTGGGTGACCGGCGAGTACTCGATGCTCCCCCGGGCGACACACACGCGCAGCCAGCGTGAAGTCGAACGCGGACGGCCGGGCGGCCGAACCCAGGAAATTCAGCGGCTGATCGGCCGGGCGCTCCGCGGTGTGGTGGATCTGGAGATGCTGGGGCCCCGGACCATCACCCTCGACTGCGATGTACTGCAGGCCGATGGTGGCACCCGAACCGCGTCGATCACTGGAGCCTATGTCGCGCTCCAGCTG